>SLBE01000052.1 GCA_007126465.1 Syntrophomonadaceae bacterium
TGTTTTATGCTCTGAAGCTGGCTTATATTGAGCCCGAGTTAAGGGAAAATTATGGTGAGATTGAAGCGGCTGAAGCCGGAGAACTGCCGCAGCTGGTTGAAGCTGACCAGGTTAAAGGTGTGTTTCATGTGCATACCACCTATAGTGATGGTATTAATACCCTCGAAGAGATAGTCCGGCACTGTGTTGAACTTGGCTATGAATATGTAGGGATAACCGATCACAGCCAGTCTGCCTATTATGCCGGAGGGTTGAGTGAAGAGGACCTGGAGCAGCAGCGTGAAGAAATAGAGGCTTTAAGGGAGGAGTACCCCCAGGTTGCAATCTTTTGCGGCGTGGAATCGGATATAAGGGCTGACGGCAGCCTTGATTATCCTGACCAGGTTTTAGAAAAGCTTGATTTTGTTATAGCTTCGGTCCATTCAGGCTTGAAAATGGAGCAGTCAAAAATGACAGAAAGGCTGCTTAAGGCACTTTCACATCCCCTGGTGACCATGCTGGGCCACCCCACCAACAGGCTGCTGCTTGGCCGTGACAGTTCCCCGATGGAACTGGAAAAAGTGTTCAGGGCAGCATCGGAAAATGGAGTAATCTTAGAGCTTAATGCCAGCCCGGCCCGCCTTGATTTGGACTGGCGCTACTTGAAAAAGATAAAGGAAATGGGACTTAAGGTATCAATAAACCCTGATGCTCACAGGCTGGAGAGTTTTGATGATACGAATCATGGTGTGGCGATTGCCAGAAAAGGCTGGCTGGAGAGATCAGATGTTTTTAATACTCGTACACGCGGCGAAGTAGAAAGGCATTTTTTGAACCGAAAAAAGGACAAATTTTAATTGGAGCCTTAACTGCGATCGCCCCAGAAACCCGGTAACCTGGAAATTATAAAGGTGGCTGTCGAATGGCCCAAGACAACCCCGATAATCACACCCAGCAGATTGCCCGTATAGTAAGCAACCAGGGTGGCCACTGTAACCAGGATCACGATATATAGCAGGGAATGAATCCAGTCAGGCATTTTTACCTCCGGGGCTAAAAAAAAGTTGATTTTGCCTGCTGAAAAACAGGCAATTATTCTCTATCCAAGAATGAAATGATAAGAGACTACAACCTATATTTTCCTCTATCCTGACGAATAATGCAAACCGCAAATTGTAATGTGATTCCACAAGCAATAATACCAAGTCATGGGAAAGGTTGTAGCATTTGAAGATTATCCGTATAATTAAAGTAATTATACTGGCAGGAGGATAAATTAAGTGGGAATTTTTATAGTTTTTCTGTTAATTGTTGTGGCTGCTGTTTATTTCTTGCAGCGCAAACGTTCTGGAACCGGGGGAAAGGAAGCAAAACGCAAAGAGCTGAGGCAGCTGCTTAACCTGCCTTCCCAATCTGCCGATCAAACTATTGATCGCTACATAAACAATCTGAAAGAACGGCATCCCGGGCATGATGAAGAATGGTACCTGGATAAGATTATTTATGACCTGGAAAAAGATCGCCGGTAGCAAGGAATTAATCGAGGAAAAGGTTTAAGTATATTTTGTCAACTTAAGCATCATTAAGGAGGATTAGCATGAGCAAAGAAAGACGGGAATATCCGGATGGCAGCCGTTATGAAGGAGAATTGAAAGATGGTAAGCGTGAAGGTGAGGGCACCTGGGCCAAGCCTGACGGCACAAAATATAGCGGACAGTGGAGCAATGACAGGCCTGACGGGCTGGGCACTTTTGTATGGCCGGACGGCAGAAGGTTTAAGGGTTACTGGAAAAGTGGAAAAAGACATGGTAAGGGTATAGAGATTTTGCCTGACGGCAAAAGAGTTGAAGGCGAGTGGGAAGAAGGAGAGCTAAAAGAAAGTAAAGCTGCTATTTCAGAACAGGAGCCCCAGGAAAAAGAAGCTGCAAAAGATCAGAAGCCTGCAGGAAGAAAAAGTGAATATAATGCTGACTCTTTGCAAAAGCAGGGCAAAGGGTTTTTTGCTGCCCTGTTAGACATGAGTTTTAGTGAAATGGTTACCCCGAAAATTATTCGGGTTATTTATATTATCGGGCTAATTGGGATTGCGCTTGGCGCACTCGGTGGCATTGCAACTTCCCTGGCAACAGCCGGTGCGGCAGGACTTATTTCTGTTATTGCTGCTCCCATAGGGGCAATAATCGGGGTTATCTTTCTCAGGGTATATATGGAGCTAATTATACTCCTTTTTAATATTTATGATCAGCTGAAAAGCATCAATGACAGCCTCAAACGCTAAGCCGGCTTAATTGATTAATTGCTTACAGGGGCATTAAGTTCTTATTATCTGCAATGAGAGAAACAGGCTGACCAGTTCCGGATCAAACTGGCTGCCTGCACAGTTTTTAAGTTCAGCAGCAACTTCTTCAGGGGTCATTGCTTTTTTGTAGGGGCGGCCATTGCTCATTACCTCGTAGGCGTCAGCAATAGCAGTAATTCGAGACAGCAGGGATATGTCTTCGCCCTTCAATCCCCTGGGGTACCCTTTCCCGTCCCAGCGTTCATGGTGAGCGAGGATATCATCAGCAACATGGGCAAATTCTTCAGTTGCCCGGGCGATCCGGTATCCGATTTCGGGATGTTTTTTCATTATGGACCATTCTTCATCTGTGAGTGGTCCATGCTTGGTAAGGATTTCTTCAGAAATATTTATTTTGCCGATATCATGCAGGGTTATTAACAGGTTTAGCCGGTTTAGTTCCGTATCAGTAAGTCGCAGGGCTTCACCAATTTCAAGTGCGACAGCTTGCATTCTTCTGGTGTGAGCTTCAGTTTCAAAGCTTTTTTCCGAGAGGGTTTTCAGAAGAGCCCTCAGCAGGGTGCTTTTTGCGCTGCGGCTTTCTGTAAGCTTTTGTTTGTACATATTATCTTCCGCTTCCCGCATAGTGTCGGCAAAACTTATATTCATATCTGTTTTTGTTGCCACGCCGAGAGCCATCGAAACGGGAACTTCTGCTGTTTTAACATCCTGGCAGACAGAAGTAATTCTTCTGGAAAGATTCAAAGCTTCTTCGGTGCCGGTTTGAGGCAGGAGAACTATAAATTCATCCCCGCCCCAGCGGGCGATGATATCTTCCTTGCGGGTTGATTTCTTCAATATTGATGCTGCTGCTTTTAGTGTTTCGTCCCCGGTTGCATGACTGTAAGTATCATTGATTAATTTTAGACCGTTTAAATCTGCAATAATAATGCTGAATGGAAGCTGCCTTTTAGTGTCAAGCCGTTTCATTTCTTCATCCAGGTAAGTGCGGTTATACAAACCTGTCAGGCTGTCATGAAAGCTTATGTAGCGTAGTTTGTTTTCAGATTCTTTTCTTGCTGTTATATCCCTGATAGATCCCTGCAGGACAATCCTACCCCCCAGAGTATAGGAACTTAAGATAACTTCAGCGGGAAATGTTGAGCCATCCTTGCGCTGGTGCAGCCATTCAAAGTGGACATGTTCGTTTTTTTCCAGTGCTTCTGCTACTTTAAGTTTAGAAGCATCAAGCGAGCTGCGCCCGTCCGGCTGAATCAGCGGTGAAAAATCTGCCGGTCTTTTCATCAGGAATTCTTCTTTGCTGTCCAGGCCAAATAATTTCACCGCCCTCTGGTTACAGTCTAGAAAGAATCCTTCATCACTGACAATTGTTACAGCATCGTGGGAGCCTTCAAAAATAGCGTTAAGCTTGCTTTCTCTTTCTTTCAATGCACGTTCAGCCTTTTTCTGCTCGCTTATATCCACGTATATGGCGTAAGCTCCGGCCAATTTACCGTTAATCAAAACAGGGATGCCCTTTATTAATACGTCAATAGGTTGCCCTTCCTTGTTGTAGCGTACTCCTTCATCCATTACATTTTTTCCTGCCAGAACCGCCGCAGTGTGCTTTATGTTAGCAGAACCGGCTTTACCCGTATTCATTACATCGTCGACATGTTTGCCTATAATTTCCTCCGGATCATAGCCGAATAACTGAATAAAGGCCTGGTTTGCATCTATAATATGATAGCTTGGATTAATATGAATAGTAGCATCTAAGGAGTTTTTAAACAGGGCTTCCAGTGATTTATGAGTATACGTATGCTGGTCAGTTTTCATGGTTATCCCCTTTTTAACGTCGTGGCGGGCGCGGTCCAAAGTACTGGTAATATTGAACCCTGATATTACCGTGATAGAGTTTGCGTCTCTTTGAAGCTTTTTTCCCAAAAAGGGCTTCGAAATTTTCGTGGGCAGTTATGATATAGAA
>SLBE01000054.1 GCA_007126465.1 Syntrophomonadaceae bacterium
AGCAGGTAATTCTTAATTGTTTGCATTACTTTTTTAACGTTCATTTAAGACGTCCTTCAGTTGTATTTTAAGTATGTTTTATTACCATGATTACATAGTTTTGTAACTTATAGCCTGATTAAGAAAACTGGAGCGAACATAAAGTGCAGGCATGGAAATGCCTGTGAAGCGAGGCCTGGAGCGGGTTGGTCGACAGGATGTCGGCCACCGAGCGAGAGCTCCGGATGAGCTTATCGCTAGGGTAACCCAGGCGCAGGGCTGAAGCTGAGCTGATGCAATTCCAGCCTAAGCGATCAGTGAGCGCAGTTTTCTTAATCAGGCTTAAACAGTTATAATCAAATCAAACTTTCTTCACTAAAGCTAATTATTCCTGCCTTTAAAAAAATTGCAGGTTATTGCTTCGCATGTCTTAATTGTGGTTTGCTATTATTGTATAATTTAGATATTATGGATCGTAAAAAAGATGAGTTGAAAAGACAATTTTAAAGCTGACAAGGAGTTGAATTTGTTGGACAATGATTACGGTACCCTGCAGAACCTAACAGTAACAATTTTGATTGAAGACTATTCGGGTTACGATGAGGGGCTTTTAGCCCAGCACGGCATTTCTTTCCTGCTGGAAGCAGAAACTGTCAAAGGCAGTAAAACAATTCTATTTGATGCAGGCCAATTGGCTGAGCCGATCTTGCACAACATGAAGATGCTGGGTAAAGATCCCGCTACCATAGATCTGGTGGTTTTATCTCACTGTCACAGCGATCATACCGGCGGATTGGTTGGCCTGCTGGAAGCAATTGGCCGGAAGCGTGTGCCTGTTATTGCCCATCCTTCCATTTGCCGAACCAACTTTGTGCTTAAGCCGGCTTTTAAATCTTTCGGAATGGGACCGGCCAGCAGTGCAGCGCTCATAGAAAATGCCGGTGGTGAGATGATCCTTGTCGCTGAACCCCTTGCCCTGGCGCCTGGTATTGTGACAACCGGTGAAATAACTGATAAAATAGATTTCGAAGCGAACCCCACCCTTTCTATGTTTACCCTGGAAAAAGGGAAAATGGTTGCAGATTTTATGCCCGACGACCTCTCCCTGGTGTTAGTTTTAGATGAAGGGCTGGTTATTATTACCGGTTGTTCCCATGCCGGAGTGATTAGTATTATAGAAACTGCTGTCCGGATGACCGGAGTTGAGCGGGTAGCAGCTGTAATCGGAGGATTTCATTTAATTGACGCCGATGATGCCAGAATTGAAGCAACGGTGAAGAAATTAGCTGATTACGATATTGGCAGGATTTACACCGGCCACTGCACAGGACTGAAAGCCGAGGCAAGGTTGCAGCAGGTTTTTGGCAAAAAATTCAAAAAGACACATACCGGAATTACAATAAAATTTTAAAAAGGAGATCTGGCAAAAATGAAAATAAAGGAAATTTATGACTACGTCATTGAGCAGGGGATTGAAAAAGATCCACGCAAGCCGGAAGGGGTCAGGGAGGCCCTGGAAAGAGTTAAAAAGAAGTATGATGATTTGAAAGAGGAAGATAAAAAAGACTTTGATATGGAAACATTGACCAATCCTTATAGCGATACCCGCATCCTTTGCGGGGATCCCGATCGTGAAGTTAAACGAATGATGGTCGGGGTTGATATCGAGGTGGGCGAAGTAATGCTGGCTGACCGCCTGACTGAAAAAGGCAATCCAGTTGATCTGATTATGACTCACCACCCGGAGGGTAAGGCCCTGGCTATGCTGCATGATGTGATGCACCTGCAGGAAGATATCCTGGCCCGTTACGGGGTGCCCATAAATGTTGCGGAATCCCTGATGTCTTCCAGGATCAGCGAAGTAAAGCGCGGTTTGATGCCGATTAACCATAACCGGGCCATTGATGCGGCTAAAATACTCGATATTGCCATGCTCAGCGCTCATACAGTGGCCGACAACCAGGTGACCCACTTCTTGCAGGAGCTTTTTGATAAGGAAGAGCCGCGTACACTCGGTGATATAATCAAGCTTTTAAAGGATCAACCCGAATATGCCGAGGCTGCAAAGCATGGCGCCGGTCCGGATATTGTCCTGGGCAGCAAGGAAAGGCGGGCCGGTAAGGTGCTGGTTGATATGACCGGTGGAACCAGCGGCTCGGAAAAATCTTACGAAAAGCTGTCCCAGGCCGGTATCGGTACCATTGTGGGCATGCACATGAGTGACAAGCACCGCAAGCAGGCCGAGAAAAGCCATCTTAATGTAATTATCGCCGGACATATTGCCAGTGATTCGGTTGGTATGAACCTGCTGCTGGACGGAATAGAAAAAGCAGGGGTAGAAATAGTTCCCTGCTCGGGCATAATTCGCAACAAACGGAATTAGTATTAAGATAAAAGAGATATCTTAGGGTTATTATATAATTACTAACCCTGGTGCGATGGTTGTGTTATAACACCCGGTTTACATCTACTGCTGTGAAAAACAGACTAACCCTGCCGGCAAAGCCTGAGTGATTTACATTTTCTGTTGACGGGAACTAAATCGTCAAACGTAGACGGGTGTCCAGCGCCATGGTTCGCCGGCCTTCAGGGAAGACCCGGGCAGGGTTAATGTCCAGTTCGCGGATACCCGGATAATCGGCCAGCAGGTGCGAAGTTCTCCTTACCAGGTCAATGAAAGTATCTATGTCACTTCGGGCCTGCCCGCGGGCACCTTCGAGCAGCTGGTAAGCTTTTAACTGCTGCAGACATTTGGCGATTTTCTCCGGCCGGGCCGGGCAGGTCAGGTTGACCACATCTTTGAAAGTTTCAATGAAGATACCGCCTAAGCCGAAGTAAACTACCGGGCCGAAAGAAGGATCCTGGTTGCCACCAACAAACATATCAAGGCCGTCAGGGGCCATTTTTTGCACGCGAACTCCACAGAACAGGGCATTACTGTTATATGCTAGCAGGTTGCGGTGGATGGTTTCAAAGCCTTCCCGGACCTGCTCCTTTGTTTCCAGGTTAAGCAGGACTCCACCTGCATCTGATTTATGCAGGGCATCGGGAGAAATAACTTTCATTACCACGGGAAAACCGAGCTCTTCCGCGGCAGCAACGGCCTCTTTTTCATCGGCAGCGATCCGCGAAGGGGCTGTTTCTATACCGTAAGCGTTAAGCAGTTCAAGTGCCTCTTCACCGTAGTCACCCTGTTTGTCCTGCATCCAGGCTCTGGCGGCAGTGGTGTTAATGTTTTCCGGGGGAACGATATCTTTTTGTTCCTGCAGCTGCTTCCTCTTTTCATAGTACTGCATCTGTGTGGCCAGGGCTGTAACCATCTCCTCGGGGCTGTTGAAAACGGGAAATTCCACATACTGCTTGGTCTGCTGGATCATGCGGGTCGGTCCGAAAAGACAAATACCAAGGGGCTTGCCGGCCGAAAGAATTGAACCCCAGGCCTCCATGGAAAGGTCGCTCAGGAACATCTTTTGAAAGATGTTATCCCCCTGGGGCATCTGGGGGCGCTGGCTGATATAGATAGAACCGTCTACCTGGTCGGAGTGCATTACAGAATAGAGGACATGCGCTGTCATCTGCGGATCGTAAATGTCACCCATATCTAAGGGGTTAGAAAAGTTGATCACCCCGGCGTTGCTGAACTTTTTCAGGCTGTCGTAGAATTCCTGACCCATATCGGCAAATTCAAAACCGGCTTTATCACAGAGGTCGGCACCGAGAACGGCAAAGCCACCGGCAGGACTCATTACCATGATCCTGCGTCCTTTCATCGGCGGTAGCTGGAAAGCCTTGGCAACTTCAATAAAATCAAGAAAATTATTGATACGGATTATACCGGCATCTTCAAAGGCAGAGTTAATTACATCTTCATCACTGCTCAGGGCAGCGGTATGGCTCATGGCGGCTGCTTTCCCGGCGCTGGTGGTATTAGCCTTGTAGACCACGATCGGCTTATTGATCTTCCTGGCCGCTTCCACAAACTTTTTGCCCCTGATCAGGCTTTCCAGGTACAGGCAGATAATTTTTGTATGAGGATCGCTGCCATAGTATTCGAGGA
This sequence comes from Syntrophomonadaceae bacterium, assembly GCA_007126465.1. Taxonomy (GTDB): domain Bacteria; phylum Bacillota; class Dethiobacteria; order DTU022; family DTU022; genus T3SED10-7. Next base: position 4,037 of record SLBE01000054.1, read on the forward strand.
AATCAACCTCATCAAGGTCGAGCTTGTTGCCAATGCTGGCAAACTTTGCCAGACCAATTTTTTCATCAGACAGGTAGTTGAGCATGGTCAGGGCCACACCCCCGCTCTGGGAGATGATAGACATTTCACCTTTCGGTGCCTTGTGCAGGGC
>SLBE01000177.1 GCA_007126465.1 Syntrophomonadaceae bacterium
AGCTCGATGTTCACCGGATCCGAGAACTGTGCACGGACGCCACCTGCAGCCTTGACGGTCGAACCGGATCCGAACTCGTTCTTCTCTACCAGTACCACGTCGCGAACACCAGAGCTTGCAAGGTGGTAGGCAATGCTGAGGCCGATGACTCCGCCGCCGATCACCACGACCGACGCGCTAGCGGGAGCGTCGATAGAAGACACGGACACTTCCCTTTCCGGGTCTGTCGAGATCAATGGGCGTCCCTCACCATTCCTACCCGTAAGGCCATGAGAGCGCGGCCCCGTTGTCCGGCAGTCCCGCACACCGATCGGTGCCACTGGGCCGCCACGTTAGCTGGGGTTCCCAGCCGATTCCGGCGCGAAACCCATCGCCACCTCACGCACAGAATCCGAATCACTTGAGGGTTCTCAGCGCCTCAAGGTTCGCGGTTCACGTTCCAAGCCCACGAACCCTGAACTGCACATCATCATGGCATCCTGCTACCGCGCCGGAGCTCGCTGGCGGAGCCACCTCGATGGGCACACAGCAAGCTGATCGATGGCCAGCCGCCGAGAACTGCGCGTTACCGGCGGTCATGCGCGATGCAATAAGGGAACCCTGCGGCATCCAGCGAACGAACAGAGGGCAACATCTTGTCGCCATGCTCGGTGCTCGATATGGACTGCTTCTGCGGGCCTCATAGCGCCTTGATGCGGACGGCAAGGTCCTTGGAGGAACGGTGAGCGACCGTTGGTGTCGCCGGTCAGCGATCAGGAGCCTGATTCCTCAGCGGCGGGGTGTGGATCTCCAGACCCATACCCCGCCGCTTCAGCCGCGTGTCACCGGCCGGGCCCGCGATCGGCCGGGGGACCGCCACGCGCATCGGGTTCGGCCGGCTTCGCGGTGACGATCTCGGTGGGTTCGGAGAGCAACCCACGCTGCCCGTCGACCACCTGCGTGACCACGTAGGTTCCAGTCGTCACCGGCGTGATGGTGGCCCGGCCCTGGGGGTTGGCGCGGGCGGTGGCGATCACCTCGCCGCCGGCTCGCAGCTGGACCTCGGCGCGTGGCTCCGCGCCGGTCACGTGAACCGACACCCCGCGCACCTGCAAGTCCGTGACCGCGCCAGGCACCCCGACACGGGGATCGCCGACCCCGGCGAGCTCGTAGTCACAGACACCTTCGGGGAAGATCGCCTCGAGCCGCGCCTGCGCATCGGCATCGGGCGTCCAATCCCCGTAGATTCCCTCGTCGATCGCCGTGGCGACCGGCATGGTCCGACACTTGTAGACGTCGCCCGATACCGGCCCGCCGGCCTCGATCCGCGAGGTGGTGAAGATGTCGAATGACGCGCTGCACGCCCCGGCCGGATCGGCGTCGAACGCGCCGTCCCAGACCCCGTCGCCAGCGGCGATCACCGACCCGTCGACGGCGAAGCAGGTGTCCGTCGCATCGCTCGGACGGGCATCACCGATGGCGAGATCAGGGTCCTGCTCGAGGTTCGTGATCCAGCGCTCGATGGTGTCGAACGCCTGCTCGTAGAAGGTCGTGAGCGCCGGCGAGTTGCCGTCAGCGTCGGTCTCCAACCACCAGATCGCCAGGTTGTCCCGGTGCCCCTGATGGCGCTCGAAGCGTTCCGCCACCGCGAAGGACTGGTGGGCGTTGTGCATGTCGAGCACGTGCTCGAGGTGGTCACGCGCCTCGATGATCGGGATCTCGCGTTCCGGGGCACCCAACGTCACCAGTCCAGACCGGTAGACGTTCTCGATCGCCGTGAGGTCGCCCTGACGCCGCGGCGCCGGCGTCACGCCGCCGTCGGCTGAGAGGTTGGCGTTACGTGCCGACCAGGGGTCCCAGTCAAGGGCTCCACCGATGACCGCGGGGATGTCCCTGTCCGGGGAGAACGAACCCCCGGTCACACCGATGAACGGTGCCGCTTCCTGGACCATCTCGGGCGACTCCTTCCAGCCGCCCACCCGAGCGTTGACGTCCAGGAACCGTTCGATGTCCAGCTCGCCGCGCAGCAGCGCGCCGAGCCCGTACTGCACCCCGACGTTGTCCCACGGCACCCGGGCGAACCCGGTGTCGGGGTCCGTGCCGTAGGCCTCACGGGCGTCGTCCCAGTGGGTCCGCTCGACACCATCGAACTGGTCACCCAGCAGTTCCCAGTTGGACTCGGACCCGAAGTTCGGGTTGAGCGCCAGCGGGGACAGACCGAACCAGCCCTCGAGACACTCCGACGATCCAGACTGTGGTGGGTGCTGGATCACATCGAAGTTGGCGAGCACCTCCTGCGCGCCCCGCAGGTTCCTCCCGATCGAGCCGAAGAACCCGTCGATCGAGTTGAGGCCCTGGAGCAGCTTGCGGTTGTCCCAGTCGTGCCAGAGTTCGTCGGTGGCCGCATCGACGTCCATGTAGCGGTCCAGCAACGCGCAGTCACCGACGTGGATGGTTTGCGTGGTCATATCTGGATAGCTGCGCTGCGGGATCGCGGCATCGAGGAGATCCGGGTGGTTCTGGTTGTAGACGTACTGCTGGATGCCTCCGCCGGAGCCACCGATACCGACCGTGTAGCGCGGCTCGCGGTAACGATCCACGAAGTGGTCCTTGACCTGCACGGCGGTGTCGCCACCAACCAGCAGGTTGTAGTGGTCCCCGGTCCGGGTCGCGGTGGAGTAGATGACCGCGTAGCCATTGGAGAGCCGATCCGGTTCGCCCTTGATCGCCCGGGCACGAACGTTGGTCCGGTCGGGCTCGGGTCCGCGGTCCGCTCCGTCGTCGAAGCGTCCCTGGGAGTGCCCGATCCCCACGCCACCCTGGAACTGGTAGACCAGGCGCTCGTTCCAGATCGCGCCATCCGTCGCGCTCGGGTCGCCGCTGAGGACCTCCTCCTCGTCGACCAGCACGGAGATCGAGTAGATGAAGCGGTTGATCACCCCCCGCTCGTGACGGACCAGGTAGGGGACCTCGCTGACACCGTCGACGTCGACCACCTCGGTGGTGGCGAGTTCGGTCCCCTGGTCGGCGAGCAGTCCGTCGAGGTCCGCGGAGCTGATCGGGTCGGTGTTGCCGGGTCCGCGCACGACGTAGCCGCGCCCATCGGTCCCGAAGGCGTAGTACCAGTAGCGCGTGTCGGCGAGACAGTCCCGGCTGTAGCCGACCACTGGCGAGCTTCCCGGGTCGAAGGAGCCGTCCTCCGCCTCCTCGTAGACCGGGACACCGAGCCCTTCCTGGTTGTCCACGATCGGCTGGCCCAACCCGTGGTCCATCACGGTGCAGGCGAACGGGAACTGCCGGTCGGCCGGCAACTCATCGTCCGATGCGGCCTCGGCCGCGTTCATCGCGGGGACCAGCGCGGCCAGCAGCGCCAACGCGGCGACCATCGCAGCGATCCCGCGCAACCGTGCGGCTTCGGATCGGCGCCGGGTTACGGCATACGACAACGACATCGATTCCTCCCTCATCCCGACGCTCACGGGCGGAACGCCGGCTCCCTGGCCCCGTCGTCAACTGGCTCCACGCGAGCCCCGGACTCCCACCCGGTGACGGGGTCGAAGCAGCCTAGTTGGGCCACGCGACCCGCGTCGAGCGCAAGCAGCGACGTGGCGCGCATACACAGCCGGCTCCCACCATCCACCCGGGTGCAGCGAACGCGTACGCGTCCGAACCGCCTCCGGCCCTTGTCGACGACCACCGAGCCTCGTGGCGCGAAAGCGTGACAGCCATGTTCACGATGCCCAGGGAGCTTCCACAGGCCGGCAGACTCCCCCACCCCAAGCATCCGGGGCCTTCGCCGGCCAATCGGACCCTGCCACCCCCGCCTGCATCGCGTCGAAACCGCTCGGGCAACTCGTGCCGCAACGGCCCGCAGGCTCCGAGAAGTGCACACTCCCGCCGCCCAGCCTCTTGGCGGAACCCCCGGGGCCTAGATTGCGACCACTGCACGTCTTGCCTGCCACGTGCGTGTGCCCTCACTCGGCGCCGCGACGGGTCCGAGCTTCCACGGCTCGAGGGCAGGCCGCGAACCTGCGGGATGATCTGGAGGCAGGTGGTGTTGGGCGACGGGCTGCTTCGGATCAAGTACGGCTTGGCGCGCCGGTTGTGGGCGGATCCCGACCAGGATCAGCTCGACGTCTGGGAGGTCCGCCTCGAGGTCGGCAGCTTCACCAAAGAACACGATGACGAGGATGGTGTCGTCTG
>SLBE01000117.1 GCA_007126465.1 Syntrophomonadaceae bacterium
ATTATGCCAACCATTTTTCCTTCCTCAATAACGGGGCATCCTTTAAAGCTGTGCTCTGCAAGGATATCATCCGCCTCATCCAGGGTTAAATCACTTTTTAATGTAAAAACAGGTTTTGAAGCCGCCTTTCCGGCAGTGATAGCAGGGGGAAGATAATATTTTAGAAATTCAACAACCTGCTGCTTAACTTCTTCAGCTTTGACTCCCTTAAAGTGGGCTGAAACAACTGCCGGATATCCCTTAACATTAAAAGGTGCCAGCAGTTCCAACAAGTCTAAGTCTTCATCCTTTGAACGGGCAGCAAGATAAATCGCATCAGTCATTTGAATAATGATCAAAGTCAGGCCTGCGTCTTCAATCTCATCTAGAAGCTGCAGCAGCACGGAAGCTCCAACGACGTATTCATCGAGGACAGTCATGCTGATCAAGACTCTGCGCCGGTTAATTTCCAACAGTTCACTGTTTCGGATCAGCTTTTCCAGCAGTTCTTTTTGTATTTCCGTTAAAGGTGAACGAAGGTACTCCTGGATCAACCTTGTGTTGGGATCATATTTCCATAAGGCAGCAACAGCACCGGCATCTCTTGAGGTAGTAATATCGTAAGTAAGACATCCAGTATCTTCATAAATTCCAAGAGCCATCAAGGTTGCTTCAAATTCAGTTAATCCAATCTTTCGCGCCTGCAGCTCTTCAAATAAAATCGTTGTTGTTGAACCAATATCTTCAAGGCTTATTAAATCTGTATCAAAGTCAGGCTGGCCGGGATGATGATCATATAGAATAACCTGCATGGCATGGTCAAGGATATAGTGCCATTTGCCCAGTCTATCTCTTTTATTAGTATCAACTACTATCACATTTTCAATTTCTTCTGCGTTAAGTTCTCCGGGATCACTTATGGGGAGCAAATCACGGTAAAGGTTAATAAAAGAGCGAACATTAGTATGCTGTGGTTCAGGTAAAATTACGAGACTGTCAGGGTATATTTTTGAAGCTGCTACCAGGGCAGCCAGCGCATCAAAATCGCCGTTTGTATGTGTGATAATTACATCCACTAAAAAAACCACACTTTCAAAAGAATATTTCATATAAAGATAGCACTAATGAACTGGATAATTTGCAGCTCAGCCTATATAACTATTTATTACCATGCCTGCACTTTATATTCGCTTCATTTTTTTAAGCTGGTTTGATAGTGACAGAAATTTTATCTTGTTTGTCCAATCAGATATACTTCTGCTGTTGCCTGCTTTTATGCACACTTCAGTCTTTTTAAGCAGTATATGCAGCAGTTACTATATATTTTACTATAAGTGCGGGGCTTTTAAAATGAAAGAGCGAAAGCAATTTGTAAAATCAGGCCCTGGGGTGGGTCTGATCATAAATTTCCCTGATCTTTCGCCTGGTGATCTGGGTATAAATCTGGGTGGTAGAGATATCAGAATGGCCAAGCATCTCCTGCACAGAGCGTAAGTCTGCTCCATTTTCCAAAAGATGTGTGGCAAAAGAATGACGAAGGGTGTGAGGAGTGATTTCCCCATTTATATTAGATTGACGGGCATATTTTTTTAATATTTTCCAAAAACCCTGCCTTGTCATCCTTTTCCCGTGATGGTTAATAAACAGGGCAGATTCATTGTTAATTCTAAGCATCTTGGCCCTGGTGTTATTCAGATATTCGTTAACATGATCGATGGCGACTGAACCCACCGGGACGATACGCTCTTTCATGCCCTTGCCACGACAGCGCAGAAAGCCAACATGGGGATCAAAATCATTAATATCAAGAGAAATTAGCTCTGAGACCCTGATACCGGAGGCATAAAGCAGCTCAAGCATTGCTTTGTCTCTGAGTCCATTATGATTGCTTTTTTTGGGTTGGCTGAGAAGCAGATCAACTTCCTGCGTACTTAATACCCTGGGCAGCTTTTTTTCTATTTTGGGTGAGTTAAGCTGCAGTGCAGGATTATCAGTTATTACACCTTCCTGTAATAAAAAGTTGAAGAAAGAACGGATCGACGCTGTGCAGCGCGATATAGACGAGGAAGCAAAGCCATTTTTTTTCAACATAACAATAAAAGTGTTTATAGACTCGCGATTAACCAGGTCTGGGCTTTCTATCTTTTGTTCTTGCATATACTTAATAAACTTATTAAGATCCCGGTTATACGATTCAAGGGTATTAATTGATAAACCCTTTTCAACAGAAAGATAATTTGTATAGTTTTTAAGGTGATTCTGCATAATATTAATTTTCCTCGTTAATAAACCGTAAGCTATAAAGATTCAACGCAAAACAGCAGTTTACCTGCCTGAGAAATAATATTTTCAGAAAAATAAATACTAATAAATTTAGCAATCAGTTTAAAATATGCATTTGACAGGATTTTTCTTAGAAACTTCGCTCGCTGATCAGGGCATTTAATCATGCTTGCCAATAAGAGCGTGCTGTATGGCTATTATAGTTTTGCCATCCTTTATTTCCCCGCTTTTAATCATGCCTTCAGCGTCTTTCAGGGGAAGCTTAATTACTGAAATTTTTTCTTCCGGATCTGTAACTGTTGCCTGAGCCTTGTTTAAGCCTTCAACTTTATAAAGATATATTAATTCATCACAAAAGCCCGGTGAGGGATAAAAAGCGAAAAGATCCTGCCATCTTGAACCTTCCAGTCCGGTTTCCTCAGCCATTTCCCGCTTCGCGCAATCCATGGGATCTTCTCCGGGCTCCAGTTTGCCGGCGGGGATCTCAAGTAATACATCACCGGCTGGCTGCCGGTGTTGTTTAACCAGGATCAGGTTATTATCTTCGTCAATAGCAAGGATGGCCACTGCACCCGGATGCTCGACAATTTCCCTGAAAGCAACCTGGTTTCCGGATGCCTGGACTCTATCCTGGCGCACATTTATGATCCTGCCACGGTAAAGGTAACTGCTCGATAAAGTTTTTTCACTTAAATATTCACTCATCCTAATCACCTCTCAAGCCAAATCTGTCGATTTTTCTGTACAACCAGGAACGGCTAATTCCGAGGATGCGGGCTGCTTCACTTTTATTTCCAGCCGCCTGGTTAAGCGCCCTGGTTATTGTTTCTTTTTCCTGTTCTTCCCTTTCTGTTCTGTAAGCCTGGGCAGTTGAATCTATAGCGCTATTCAAATCGGTGCCGTAGCTTTTTCTGGCCGGAAATTCATCAGTGTTTTTGTTGTAAAGTTTTCGTAACTTAGGGGGTAAATTTTCTAGTTTTATTGTATCTTCAACAGTAAAATTCAGGGCCCTCTCGATAACATTTTCTAATTCCCGAATATTGCCTGGCCAGTTATATGCACGCAGCGCATTTAAAGCTTCATTACTGATATCGCTTACATTCATACCGAAAATCTCATTATACTTGGCTAAAAAAGCAAAAACAAGCGGTTTTATATCCTCTACCCTTTCTCTTAAAGGGGGTATTGGAATATGAATCACATTCAAGCGGTAAAATAGATCCTTTCGGAATGCTCCCCTGCTTACTTTTTCTTCAAGATCCTGGTTTGTTGCAGCGATAAAACGGATATCAACTTTTACTGTTGCCGTATCACCAACCCTTTCATAGGTTTGATCCTGTAAAACCCTGAGCAGTTTCCCCTGCAATGAAAGGGGCATATCGCCTATTTCATCTAAAAATAAAGTTCCCCCGTTAGCTCGATCCAGCAGGCCCTCTTTACCGCGCTGGCTGGCTCCGGTAAAAGCACCGCCGACATAACCAAAAAATTCTGATTCAAGAAGATTTTCCGGAATAGCCGCACAGTTTACTTTGACGAAAGGGCGATTATTGCGGGGACTGGCCTGATGAACAGCCTGGGCCATCAACTCTTTACCAACCCCGCTTTCGCCGCTTACAAGGACTGTCGACAAACCCTGGGCTGCCTGGCGGGCATCGCGGATCATGTCGATCATTACAGGGTTCAGGGTTATTATATCTTCAAACTGAAAAGGTTGATCCCGGTAACGGGCCTTTTTAAGCTCTTCCTGGAAATGAGTAAGACGGTTATTCATATTCTCAAGTCTTTCAGCCAGTTCCCGCAGCTCATCAACCCTGCGGAAGCTAATTTTTCCGACTGCGCCAATTACTTTTTGATCCCTGATTACAGGGAGCCTTGATACTACATAAGGTTTGCTGTCAATAAACTGGATATCATTTAATTCAGGTATCCCGGTTTTTACAACTACATGCAGGCGGCTGTTTTCAATGACTTCACTAATTGGACGATGCATAACCGCCCTTTCTTCCAAACGCATAAAATCAAGAAACGTGCGGTTTACAAAGATAATTTTACTTTCTTCGTCTACAACTACAAGCGCATCATAGCCGATATCCAAAACAGTTTGCAGGGTCCGGTTCAGGCTTTTTACAGTTCCCAGTTCAGCGGCCACAGACTCTAATTCTGTTATATCCTGAAATATGGCAATCGCACCGATTACCCTGCCATTATCTATTAAAGGTGTTTTGTTAACTATAGTTGTGCCTGTTTTAAAAGAATATTTGGCCCCGATTTCTACCAGGCCGCTTTTTAAAACCTTGTGCATTTCCAGGCCCGGCAGAATTTTATCCAGCTCACTGCCCTGGACCTGTTCAAAGTCTATTGAGAACAGCTGTCCGGCAGAACGGTTAATGTAATTTATAAAGCCGCTTTCATCAACCAGGATCAGGGCATTATGCATAGCCTGACACATTGCATTTAACCTGGTATTAAGCATTCTTTCTTCTTTAAATAAAGAAGTGATCAGTTCAACCTTGGTAAAAAGTCCGACAACCTGGTCATCATTATCAACAACAACCCCGGTCCCCACCGGTATCTTTCGGACGGCTTCGATAACTTCATTATAGGCAAGATCTTTTGATATTTTAACTACATTGCGGTTATAGTATCTCTCAACACTATTGTCCAGGGAAACAGACTTCAAAAGGGCATCATACAGGTTTGTCTTGGTAAATATTCCAGCCAGTGAGCCGTTTGCATTTAAAACAGGAAGCCCATCGCGCTGACTGCTGCGCAGCAGCCTGGTTGCTTTTTCTAAGCTGTCGTCTGCTTTTAACGTGGAAAAATTGCAGGTCATCATATTTTCCAGGCGCATAGCAGTCCTCCAGATCTTAAAATATTATGTGGTTGCCTTTTCTTTAAATTGTCGGGCCCGCTCAAGTAAATTATCGACATGCTGCAGGCTGACTTGATCGATACTTGCCCCATCAAGCATGCGGGCGATTTCCTCACGGGCTTGCTTATCATTGAGAAGTGATGCCCTGGTAATAGTTCTGTCACTTTCCATATCTTTATATAAACGGTAATGACAGTCTGCCATTGAAGCTATTTGCGGGCTGTGTGTTACGCAGAGGACCTGGTGATAACCTGACAGTTGTGCCAGTTTTTCTGCCACTTTTTGTATCGTTGCTCCGCCGACCCCTGAATCCACTTCATCAAAGATCAAAGTCGGGACCAGGTCCTGGCGGGCTAAAATTGTTTTCAAAGCCAACATCACCCTTGATACTTCTCCGCCGGATATTATCTTCGCAAGTGGCTTCAAAATTTCACCCGGGTTTGCAGAAAATAGGAACTCAACCCGATCCTTGCCTCCTGGAGAATAGTTGTCCCTGTCATGTATAGTCACTGAAAAATTAGCGTTTGGCAGGGCCAGCTCTTCCAAAACAGCGCTGATCAGCTGCTCTAAATTACCAGCTGTATCTCTGCGAATAGCTCGAAGCTCTTCACATTTTGAGTCAAGCTCAGCTTCAAGCTTTGAGACCTCTTGCTCCAGCTTTTCTGCAAGAACTTCACTGTTTTCAAGGCGTTCAATTTCTGCTTCCAGTTGATCGGCAAAAACAAGAACATCTTCCACCGATCCGCCGTACTTGCGTTTCAGGTTGTTAACTATATTTAATCGCTCCTGGATATTGATTAGTTCGTGCGGCTCAAACTCCAGTTTTGACTGATAATCACGCAGTTCATGAGAAGCCTCATCAAGCTGGGCAGATGCAGATTCAAGCAGTTCAAGGATGGGGTTAATATTTTGGTCGATGCGGGCTGCTTCCTGCAGCATATTCAGAGACTTGTTGAGCCGGTCAATTAATGGCTCGAGGTGGTTTGTTTCCTCGCCGGAATATATATCGGTATAGGCCTGATTAACCAGGGTACTGAGCTTTTCAGAGTTAGCCAGAAGTTTTTCCCTCCGGGCCAGCTCTTCATCTTCGCCGGGCTGTAAACCGGCTTCTTTGATTTCTTTTAGCTGGAATGATGCTATATCGATTTTGCGTTCCCTTTCGGCGCTGTCTTTTCCCAGGGATGCAAGCTCTTTTTTTGCATCCTGCCACTTTTTAAAGAGTTCGCCAACATTTTGCTTGACATCTCTTAATTCCTTTCCGCCAAAAGCATCAAGAAGATCGATATGCTGTTCGGGATGCAGCAAAGACTGATGCTGGTGCTGACCATGCAAATCAACTAATCTTTTGCCGATTTCTTTTAATAGAGCAGCTGGTACGGCACGACCGTTAATCCTGGCTACACTGCGGCCATTGCTGTAAACTTCACGGGCAATAATCAGCTCTTCAGATTCATCAATACCGGCATCCTGCAAAGTTTCTGACAGCTGCGTTTTCAGGCTTTCAGTATATTCAACCATACCTTCAATATAAGCGCTTTCCTGCCCCTGGCGGATTTGATCTACATTAGCCCGCTCTCCGAGCAGTAAGTTAATTGCGCCTATGACAATTGATTTGCCGGCACCTGTTTCTCCGCTGAGAATATTTAAGCCTTGATTAAAGGTTAAGGTGAGATCATCGATTAGTGCAAAATTAGTTACTCTCAACTGAAGAAGCATTCCTGACCTCCTGTAAGATTTATTTAGCTTGCTTTATCTATTTACCCTTTTAATTTTTGATGCAGCATCCTGTAAAAAGAATAATCATGGAAACAGACCATCTTGATTTTCTGTTCAGACTTCTTAACAATAATCTTGTCCTCATCTTCCAGGGCAAAACGGACCTGTCCGTCGACAGTCAGGACTACCTGCACCTGGCGCGAATCAACCCGAAGTTTCATGGTATCGGCGCCATTAATAATAACCGAGCGGTTATAAAGGCTGTGAGGGCAAATTGGAGTAATCACGAATAAATCCATCGTCGGGTTAACTATAGGTCCTCCGGCAGAAAGAGAGTAACCTGTTGATCCTGTAGGAGTTGATACAATTACGCCATCCCCGGAATAGCTTTCCATAAAGTCTTCATTCACATGGGTTTCAACCTTAATAATCCTGGAAAAAGGTCCCCTAGAAACAACAATATCATTTAAAGCAAGGTACTTACCAAGTTCCTGGTCTCCGCGCATTAGACATGTTTCCATCATCATTCTTTCCTGGAAGCTGTACTGTCCGTTGCTAATGTATTGTAAAAATCGCTCCATCTGTTCAACTTCAATTTCGGCCAGGAAACCTTTATGTCCAAGGTTTATTCCAAGCACAGGCACATCCCAGCAGGCAAGATCACGGGCAACCCGTAAAATTGTACCGTCTCCACCGACTACTATAATTAACTCAAGGTTTTCGTACCACGTCTTCAACTGCTCAGCTAAAGATACTTCACTATAAAAATCTGCCGATTTTTTATCAGCAACTCTCAGTTTAATCTGACGCTGATTGAAAAACCTGGTAATTTTATCAACCACAAGGCTCGAGTTATTTTTATGCCAGTTAGGAATAACCCCTATATCTTTCAATGAAACCTCCGGTTATACTGTTTTCTTAACATAAAATTCTGCATTTAAGTTCTTCTTCCTGCCGGTCTTTCTAAATCAAGCTTCTTAAATATTAAGTTCAAGGCGGGCATTTTCAATAACTTTTTCTATCATTGAATTGGTGCTGGAAGGACACTGGCAATTTTCAAAATGATTTTTTTGCAAATACATGAAGTATTCAATATTGCCTTTTGGTCCGGGAAACCTCGAGAAGGCTAATCCTTTCAGGCAGTAACCTTCCGTGACAGAAAAAGAAACGGTATTGAATAATACTTTCTGGTGTAATAATGGATCGCGGATAACACCTTTACCTTTATCTGCATCACTACGACCTACTTCAAATTGTGGTTTAACCAGGGCCAATATTTCAGGAATATTTAGTTTTGCCAGGATCGGAATAACTTTTGTCAGGGAAATAAATGAAACATCGACAACAGCAAGATTGGGAATTTCATCTAATTCATTCATAGTCAAATCGCGGACATTAAAACGCTCTATAACTTTTACCCTGGAATCCTGCCTCAACTTGTAATCCAGCTGACCGTAACCTACATCAACGGCATATACTTTTTTTGCTTTATTTTGGAGCAGGCAATCTGTAAAGCCACCTGTTGAAGCGCCAACATCAAGGACAACTAAATCTTTAACCTGTATTGAAAGATCTTTAAGAGCCGCAGACAGTTTTAAACCACCACGGCTCACAAATGGATTTACAGGTTCCCGCAGATCCAAATGATCATTATAATCGACCAGGCTGCCAGGCTTATCGTTAACCAGTCCGTTAACCAGTACATTCCCGGCCATAATTTCAGCCTTAATCCGGCTGCGGCTTAAGTCAGGCCGTTTTTCCTGTAAGATTAAATCGAGTCTTTTTTTTGATTTTTTGGCTGTCAAGTTACACCTTTAGCGGATGTTCTATCAACAAAAGAAATAGCTTCCCGAAAGATTCCATCAGCGTCTAGATTACAGCAGGCCAGCATTTCAGACCTTGTGCCGTGTCCGACAAAGCAATCGCCAACCCCGAGACGTTTCAAGGGGTAGTTTAGCCCCTTCCTCTCGAATAACTCCATTACTGCGCTTCCGAAACCTCCGGCCAGTATATTTTCTTCTACGGTTATAACTTTTTCTGTTTTCTCCGCCCATTTCAATATTAGTTCTTCATCTAAAGGCTTCACAAAGCGGGCATTAATAACCGCGGTTTTATAGCCCTGCCAGAATAATTTTTCGGCGGCAGCAAGGGCTGCATTTACTGTAGTGCCTGCAGCTATTATTAAAAGGTTTTCACCGCTTTTAACAAGTTCTCCCCTGCCCCACTTTAAATTCGTATCTTCAGATACTTCCAGGCCCAAACCCTTATCGCGCGGGTAACGTATAGCCACCGGACCATCTTTATAGTTAATTGCTGCTTTCAACATGTCCTGCAGTTCGACTTCATTGGCCGGAGCCATTATTGACATGTTCGGCATACTGCGAAGATACGACAGGTCAAATAAACCCTGGTGCGTTTCTCCGTCTTCACCAACAATACCGGCCCGGTCGACAGCAAATATTACAGGCAGTTTTTGCAAGCAGGTATCATGCAGGATTTGATCATACGCACGCTGCAGAAAAGTGCTGTAAACGGCAAATACGGGGCGCATACCGCCCGCAGCAAGCGCAGTAGCCAGGGTGACCCCGTGCTGCTCGGCAATACCTACATCGTAGAAACGGTCAGGGTAAGTTTCTGAAAACTTTTTCAGGCCTGTTCCGGCTGTCATTGCTGCTGTCAGCGCTACAATATTTGAATGTTCATAAGCTAAACCCAGTAAAGCCTGTCCAAAAACATCTGTATAAGTAGGTGTTTTTTTATTCTTTTTAGGAAGCCCGTTATTTAAATCAAATGGACCGATACCGTGAAATATTTCCGGTGATTTTTCGGCATAATGGTATCCCTTGCCCTTTTCAGTTACAACATGAACAAAGACCGGTCCGCTCATTTTGTTGGCCTGTTTTAATATTGACCTCAAAGCAGAAATATTATGCCCGTCTACGGGACCGAAATAAGTAAAACCAAGCTCTTCAAATATAATACCCGGCATGACCAGGTATTTTAAGCTGCTTTTTAAACGTTCTGTGCTGTTGATCAGTTTTTTACCAACAAGCGGTACTTTATTAACAAATGTCTCGAAATCTTTCTTCAGTCGGGAATATTTTGGGTCAGAGCGAATTCTGCTTAAGTACGAGGACATACTGCCCACATTTGAGCTGATGGACATTTTGTTATCATTTAAGATAACCATTACGTTTGCCTTGATATGGCCGGCATGATTGAGGGCTTCAAACGCCATACCCCCGGTCATTGCACCGTCACCGATTACAGCAACCACCTTATTGCCGTCACCTTTTAGATCGCGGGCAAGGGCCAGCCCCAGAGCAGCAGAAATCGAGGTGCTGCTGTGGCCGGTTAAGAAGGGATCGTGTTCACTTTCAGATGGCTTGGGAAAGCCGCATAACCCTGCCCGTCTACGTAGAGTGGGAAAGCGGTCCCACCGACCCGTCAATAGCTTATGAGGATAACTCTGGTGGCCAACATCCCAGATTATTTTGTCTTCAGGACTGTTATAAATGCTGTGCAAGGCTACAGTTAATTCAACAACGCCGAGGCTTGCTGCAAGGTGTCCTCCGTTATCGGCAACCGTCTGAACCATATACTGCCTTACTTCTGAGCCAACCTGTTCCAGCTGCGCAACAGATAAATTCTTCAGGTCATCCGGCAGATTTAAAGTGGCAATTAGATCTGACACAAAATATCACTCCAGGTTCTTACCGTACTTTTCTGAACCAGTTTATTGGCTGTTCAATTCTGGTTAAGATAGATCCTACCATTAACATCACATCAGTTGAGTAATTGATTGCTACAATTTTCCCCCAGGCCTTTCCACCTACGGTCAAAGCTGCAACAAGGGCAGTAAGCAGGATACCTACGTAAAATTCCGCCTGGTCCATTGGTATAGTAATCATAATCCGGTAAACCAGGATTGCCGCCAGGGTTCCGCTGACCACACCACTGATATCCCCGGCCACATCATTGCAAAAATTAGCAACCTGTTCTGCGTGCTTGACCAGGTATACACCTTTTTTTGCCCCTACTACTTTTCGGGCTGCTTTGGCATTTAGCGGACCAATTTTAGCTGCCGCTGCTGCGGTGCCGATCAGATCAAATATCACGCCAAGAGCAACCACTGTCAGCAGGATCATAAAAGCAGCTGCGAGCGATTGAATTTCAGTTAAGAAATACTGGGTCACAAACCCAAAGGCAATCGCCAGGAAAAATGTATAAATTGATATCTTTATTACCCATATAACTCGCTGGCGATTCTTATTTTTACCGGCCAAACCGTCATCACCTTTACACAAAGAAACATAAGTGGTAATAAACCAGGTAAACTTTGCGGCTTAGGTCCAGCAGGATTTCCCGGGCAGTCACCTGTCGTTGCCGACCAGGCAGTTCCCTTTTAAGACTACCCCCGCTGTGTTACCATCAGCGGAGCTGGATTACCACTTAGCTCACACTTTAATCCCTGGTTTATTTCTCTTTCGAGAGCAGTCTAGAAGATTTCCTCCCTGGTGCCTGGTCTCCCCTAGCCTCTTTTGCAATGTGGGTTTAAGGAGTAAACTCCATCTACCCACACCACTCAAGGCAGGCTACACTGCACACAGCTTTGACCGCATGCAGGTTCATTCCCAAGCAGTAACAGTTTGTAGCTAACAAACTTACTACCGACATTGGGTCTCCACGAAGGTAGGGTCAACGCCTACATGCCATTGTAGATCGCCCCATCCTTCTTAACTCCCAGCAGCAACTCCCGACTGGGCGTCGGCAGCCGCCACCAGGAACTTCATCGATGTGCCCGTAACGGATTTTTAGGCCCGTTTTCGGAGAGGGGCACCAACTAGAATACTGCACCACTTATGTTTATGTGCACGATATTATAGCATAAACAGGCTTTTTCCTCAACAACATCTATGGGTTAAATGTACTGTTACTCTATGCCATAGTGCAATTTGCAAGCTTTCAGGGCATTTTTCATCAACATCCGGTTGGTTACCGAACCGACACCCTTGGGAACAGGGGTAATTGCCCTGGTTTTATCTTTTACAGCGTCGAATGAAACATCGCCAACAGTTTTGGTTTTCTGCTTGCCTTTATCATTAAGGACTGGTTCGCCTTTTTCATCATAAACCTTGACCCTGTTAATACCAACGTCAACAACAATTGCACCTTCTTTAACATGCTCCGGACCAATTAAGTCGGCTTTTCCGGCGGCAACAATCAGTATATCAGCGCCGGTTGTGTGTTTTTCAAGGTTGCCTTTCATGCTGGTGAAAACATGAACAACCGATGTTGTGGCATTACGGTTTAGAGCCAGCAGCGCCGTAGGCTTGCCGACTGTGTTTGAGTGTCCGACCACAACTATTTCTGCCCCTTCGAAGAAATCCTTTGGATCAACTTTTTCTTCATCGCGGGCATAGCGTTCGAGAATTTCTATACATGCAGCCGGGGTGGCAGGTGGAAATGTTGCCTCACCCAGGGTCAGCTGTCCCATGTTAAAAGGATGAAAGCAATCAATATCTTTGCCAACATCAATAGTATTTATAACTGCGTAATCTGAAATATGTTCCGGGAAAGGCCTCAGCGGCAGGATACCGCTGACTTCCTTATCATTGTTGAGTTCTTCAACAGCTTCTTTTACCTGCTCTTCAGTCGCATCGGCAGGCAGTGTTTTGTTGACATAATTAAAGCCTGCCTCTTCACAGAATTTTTCCACCTGTCCACGGTACATCTTAGAGCCAAAATCATCTCCGACCAGGAGAGTCGCAATACCGGGAGTAATCCCCTTATCTCTGAGTGCTTTGGTCTCGCTCTGGATTTCCCCCATTATTTCTTCACCAATTGCCACACAATCAATAACCTTTGTCATTATACCAATTCCCCTTTCCGTTACTTTATAATATTGCCTTATTTAGGCTTTTTGAGCCCCAAATTATAACAAACATTAAATACTGTATCCATTTAAGGGCCTTGCTGCATCGATTACTTGAACTTGTCTACAACATTTTTCAGAGTTTCATCGGCAATTTTGCTGCCTTCTTCTACCAGGTGATCCATTTCTGCTACAGTTTCTTTGATGAATTGTTCGTCTTTAATTGCTCCCAGGTTGATCAGGACATTTAACTGACCGCTAACCAGGGCTGCTTTCAGGAAAGCTACCCCACAGCCGACATCTGAGATGGCCAGCTTGGTTCCAATCTGCCCCATCCTTTGATGAATCTTGATGCCGGCATAAGATTTGCGCATAATCTCCATGGGTACTGAGCAGGCCTCTTTTGAGCAATCTTCGAGCACTTTGGCTTTATGCGCTGCTTCTTCGGCAGTATCCTTGGGCAGGCCGTAAGCTTTGGAGAGGGGTTCAAATACTTCGGCATCTTTATCTACCAGTATTTTCAACTCTTCAATAATCTTGTAGCCCTGGTCCAGCAGCTCTTTTACTTCATCTTCCACATCGGCAAATTTCTTTTTGCCAACTGTAAGATTGCCAACCATGTTTGATAGAGCCATTCCTATCGCGCCACCCATTGCCGCTGCACCGCCGCCACCGGGTACCGGTGCCTTTGATGCCAGGACATCAAGAAAATAGCTGCAGCTTTTGTCTGCCATTGTCATAAATATCAACCTCCTAATGAATTAAAGTTAAAACTGTTTGGTTTTTTAATAATTAACCACCAGTTCTGGATCCTAGCTCTTTCGTTCAATTATTTTTCTTGCGATCCCTTCCAATATTTCAGTATCATATTTAAGCTCTTTTACTGCTATTATAGATTTTTCATAAAGTTCTATAGCTTTTTCTCTTGCCTTTACCGTACCGAGTAAAGCCGGATAAGTGGCTTTTGCCTTTTCCAGGTCGGCGCCGGTCGGCTTACCAAGTTCTTCAGTAGTTCCCTCACAATCAAGTAAATCATCGATAATCTGAAATGCTGTGCCGATATTATCGGCATAGATCTTAAGTTTTCCCAGTTCTGATTCAGCTGCACCTGCCGCAATACCTCCACAGATTACAGACGCTCTCAGCAGCGCACCGGTCTTTAATTCAGAGATCCTTTCAACTTCTTGAACTGTTAAATCTTTACCTTCGGCTTCCAGATCCAGCACCTGGCCGCCAATCATCCCGTTCATCCCTGCTGCTTCGCTTAACTGGGTGGCAATTTCTGCCGCCTTCGTTGCATTACCTTCCATCTGGCCATAACATGCGACAGTTGCAAAGGCCAGGGTTAACAGGGCATCTCCGGCCAGGATTGCCATTGCATCTCCGTAAACACAGTGACAGGTTGGCACTCCCCTTCTCAGGTTGCTGTCATCCATTGCAGGCAGGTCATCATGGATCAGCGAATAGGTATGGATATATTCCAGGGCACAGGCTAGATTAACTATACTGTCATCAATTTCACTAATTGTCTCGGCTGCAGCTATTGTCAATATTGGTCTCAGCCTCTTTCCACCTGCTTCCAGGCTGTAACGCATTGCATCAGAAAGTGACGAAGGTGCCTGATCAGGTAGTTGTTTTAAGAGGGCAGCATTGATTATCCCCCTTTTTTCCTGCAGGTATTGATCAATATTGACCATTAAGTGCTTTCACTCCCGTCATCATCCTGTGCATTGTTTCCTGTTTCACAATCAATCTCCTGTAAAGTTTGCTGTTCTTCCTTTAACAGGTATTCAACCTTGTATTCTATTTCTGCCAGCTTTTCCCGACAATATCTTGACAGGGCTACCCCTTCCTGGAAAGAAGCAAGAGATTCTTCCAGGGGAATATCGGTATCTTCAAG
>SLBE01000014.1 GCA_007126465.1 Syntrophomonadaceae bacterium
AAAAAGAAATTACCAGTCGCGGCGGTCAGAAAAGGACTGTTGAGAAAAAAGTATTTCCCGGTTATGTTTTGGTCGAAATGGTAATGGATGATGACTCCTGGTATGTTGTGCGCAATACTCCCGGTGTCACCGGTTTTGTTGGTCCCGGGTCCAAGCCTGTCCCTCTCAGTGAAAAAGAGATCACCCATATTTTAAGGCAGGTTGGGGTTGTAGAAGGCAAGCCGCGTATTGATTTTGAAACTGGGCAGGTAGTCCGTGTTGTCAGTGGTCCTTTTAAGAACTTTGAAGGTAAAGTAGAAGAGATTAACCACGAGAAAGGGACCGTAAAAGTATCTGTATCGATGTTTGGACGTGAAACACCGGTAGAACTCGAGTTCCATCAGGTGATAAAATTTTAATCAGTGCTGTATCGCTTAAGGTAAAGCGGTTCAGGCAGGAGGTTCTATAAATGGCTAAGAAAAAGAAAATTATCGGCATGACAAAATTACAGATACCGGGCGGCAAGGCAACCCCGGCACCCCCGGTTGGTCCTGCTCTCGGACAGCACGGTGTAAATATTATGGCGTTCTGTAAAGAATTTAACGAACGTACCCAAAATGATCCCGGGTTGATTATTCCGGTTGAGCTTACTGTATATGAAGACCGCTCATTTTCCTTTATAACCAAGACTCCACCGGCAGCGGTTCTTCTGAAAAAAGCCGCCGGGTTGGAAACAGCCTCGGGTGAACCTAACAGGGTAAAAGTTGCCACCCTTCCCCGGGAGAAGGTCAAGGAAATTGCCAAGCAAAAAATGGAAGATTTAAATGCTTACGATGAAGATGCTGCAACTAAAATTATTGAAGGTACAGCCCGCAGCATGGGCATCGTTGTTGAAGGTTAATTTAAAATAGGTGGGAGAGCCTGGCAGCTCGCAGACCACGGGAGGTTACTTAATATGCCTAAAAGAGGAAGAAAGTATCAGGATGCACGGGGGCTTTTCGATCGTGAAACAAAATATGAACCCCAGGATGCCCTGCGCATGGTGAAAGAAAGCAGCAAGCGCGGTTTTGATGAAACTGTGGAGATGGCTGTGCGGCTGGGTGTTAATCCCAAGCATGCTGACCAGCAGGTTCGTGGGTCAGTTGTCCTGCCTCACGGTACCGGTAAAACTGTGAAAGTGATCGTTTTCGCCAAGGGTGAGAAGATCAGGGAAGCTGAAGCAGCCGGTGCAGATGAAGCAGGCGCAGATGAACTGGTAGAAAAAGTCCAGGGAGGCTGGATGGATTTTGATGTAGCTGTTGCCACACCCGACATGATGAGTACGGTCGGTAAACTCGGCAAGGTGCTCGGCCCGCGCGGCTTGATGCCGAACCCGAAAAGCGGCACTGTAACATTCGAAATTGAAAAAGCGGTAAATGAGATCAAGGCCGGGAAAGTAGAATACCGGACTGATAAAGCTGGTAATGTTCATGTCCCGATCGGTAAAGTCTCTTTCAGCGAAGAACAGCTTCTGGAAAACTTTAATGCGGTTATGGATGCCCTGATTAAAGCGCGCCCTTCAGCCGCGAAAGGTCAGTATCTACGGAATATATCCGTAAGTTCTACCATGGGGCCCGGTATCAAAACCACCCCGGGAACCGAAGTGAAAGCATAATACCAGGGCAGCTAAAGGCGTCACAGCAATGGCAGCGTGGCCATACCCGCCCCGTCACCGTAAGCATAGTGAAAGCCTGCCAGGGGAAAAGAAACAACTGTCTCTCTCTGGCTTTAGTAAATAGATGGTATGAAGGTGAAAAACAGGGGAATAATTAAATCTTAATAATGATTTTCCGTAGACGCCAGGTACTGTAAAGTATAATGGTCCTTCCGGACCACCTGTCCAGGAAAAATTCACCGGAACCAGGTTTTATTTAATTTGGTTATAACGGGGTTTTCTGTCTGCGGGAAGCCCCGTTTTTATTTGCATCAGTCAGACCTGATTCGCAGGAGGAGGTGAATTACTTGATAACCAGGGAAGCAAAAGAAAAAATGCTTGAAGAGGTAACGGAGGAATTAAAACAGGCAGATCTTGTTGTAGTTACAAACTACAGGGGTTTAAACGTGCAGTCGATTAACAAGCTGCGCGGTGAACTGCGGAAAGAAAACTGCCGTTACAAGATCACAAAAAATACCATGAACCGTTTGGCCTGCCGTCAGGCCGGTGTGGAAGAGCTCGAGAACTTTTTCGAAGGTCCTGTTGCTATTGCCTACTCGAGCGATGATCCGGTTGCAGCGGCTAAAGTGTTTAAAGACTTTGCCAAGGAACATGAATCCTTTGAAATTAAAGGAGGCATGTTGTCCGGTCAGCTGCTGGACTCCAGTGCCATAAAAGCGCTCGGCGATATACCGCCGCGTGAAGAACTTTTGGCCAGGGTTGTTGGCGGCTTCCAGGCTCCTATTTCCGGCCTTGTTGGTGCACTGCACGGCAATATGCGTCAGCTGGTCTATACACTTGATGCTGTCCGAGAGCAGAAGGAAAGCGCTTGATAGGGGCAGGATTCATGAGATAACAAAGTAGAGTAATATATTGAAATCAGCATAGAAAAACCTGGGTTCATGAGAAGCTTAGCTATAAGTATCCAGAATATTGGAGCAAAAATTAAGGGCAAGTTATAAGTAAGAACCGCTAATACCCTTACATGAAATATGAATGGGCTTTGCGGAAAAATATAATCATATAAATGATTACCAAAGACCAATAAAAAGGAGTTAAAAAAATGTCTGATAAAGTTAATGAAATCATGGAATTGGTTAAGGGAATGACCGTTTTAGAGCTTTCCGAGCTGGTTAAAGCCCTGGAAGAAGAATTTGGTGTAACTGCAGCAGCTCCCGCAGCCGCAGCAGCTCCTGCAGCCGGTGCTGCAGTTGAAGAAGAAGAGAAAGATGAATTTGATGTTGTTCTTACATCATCCGGAGAGAAGAAGATCCAGGTTATCAAAGTAGTCCGTGAGATCACCGGCTTAGGCCTCAAAGAAGCAAAAGCCCTGGTTGACGAAGTTCCCGGCAACGTCCAGGAAAAAGTCAACAAGGAAGACGCCGAAGCAACCAAAGCTAAAATCGAAGAAGCCGGCGGAACCGTAGAACTGAAGTAAAGAACCCCAAAAGGGGCAAGGAGGAAAAACTCCTTGCCCCTTTGTCTCGCCCTTGTCCGGAAAAAAAAGTGCCGACCCCGTTGACACGTATAATTCCTTGTGATAATATCTTAAGATGTCTAGCAGTACGATTATGCCTAATTTTAAGAGTGATTCGATTTGCCTTCTCAGTAATGATATACCCATAGGAGAAAAGGAAGTTGTACGTTTTTAAATGATTTTTGCCTGTTTTCTTTCGGTTTTAAATCATAACCAGGTCTCAGGGGAGTGATTTTTTTTAATGTCCAGCACTATTACAACAGGCAGGAGCGAACGCCGTTCTTTTGCCAAAATTACAGAGGTACTTGATTTACCGAATTTGATTGAAGTTCAGCGAAGTTCTTTTGAGTGGTTTTTGAACCAGGGTTTGAAAGAAATATTTGAAGATTTTTCCCCGATCCAGGACTTTACCGGAAACCTGGTCCTGGAGTTTTACGATTACACACTTGGCGAGGCAAAGTATTCTGTAGAGGATTGCAAAGAACGTGATGCTACTTATGCAGTACCTCTAAAAGTCCGGGTTCGACTGATCAACCAGGAAACCGGTGAGGTAAAAGAACAGGAAGTTTTCATGGGCGATTTTCCGATGATGACCGAAAACGGCACCTTTATTATCAACGGTGCTGAAAGGGTTATTGTCAGCCAGCTGGTTCGTTCTCCCGGTGTTTACTTTAAGAAGCAGCCTGATCCAACAGGCAGCACCGGTAAAGAGCTAATCAATGCTACCATTATTCCAAACCGCGGTACCTGGCTCGAGTTTGAAACAGATGTTTCCGAAGGGGTCTTTGTGCGTGTTGACCGGACCAGGAAAATCCCGGTCACGGTTTTGCTAAGGGCAATTGGTTACAGCAGCGATGAAGAAATTAACGAGCTTTTAAACAATGATAAGCGCCTGCCCGAGATCTTCGATAAGGATCATACTGATTCAACCGAATCAGCCCTGCTCGAAATTTATAAACGGTTGCGGCCGGGAGAACCTTTGAACGTGGAAA
The DNA here is from genome assembly GCA_007126465.1 of Syntrophomonadaceae bacterium. Classification (GTDB taxonomy): domain Bacteria; phylum Bacillota; class Dethiobacteria; order DTU022; family DTU022; genus T3SED10-7. Next base: position 4,142 of record SLBE01000014.1, read on the forward strand.
ATGCCCGGTCACTTTTTGAATCGCTTTTTTTTGATGGTAAACGCTATGATTTTGCCCGGGTAGGCCGGTTTAAGGCCAACAAAAAACTTTCAATGACCAACCGTCTATACGGCCAGGAACTGGCTGCCGACGTTAAACACCCGGAAAGCGGAGCCGTGTTGTATCCGGCCGGAACTGTTGTCGATGAAGATGCCGCCCGTGTTATCGATGAGAATGGTATTAAAAGTGCGATGATCAGGCACCGTGATGAGGATCACCTGGTCATTGGCAACGGCAATGTGGACCTTTCCACCAGGCATCTTGTCACCCAGGACATCATAGCTTCCATTAACTATATTTTGAACCTCTTTGACGGGATCGGCAATATCGATGATATTGATCACCTTGGTAACCGTCGGCTGCGCAGTGTTGGTGAGCTGTTGCAAAACCAGTTTCGGATTGGTTTGTCAAGGATGGAAAGGGTTGTTCGCGAGCGGATGACGATCCAGGATGTTGAGGCGATTACCCCGCAGGCCCTGATTAATATCAGGCCGGTTATTGCATCTATTAAGGAGTTTTTCGGCAGCAGCCAGCTTTCTCAATTTATGGATCAGACCAATCCCCTGGCTGAATTGACTCACAAGCGCCGCTTGAGCGCTCTTGGCCCCGGTGGTTTAAGCCGGGAACGGGCCGGCTTTGAAGTGCGTGATGTGCACCACTCTCACTACGGCCGGATTTGCCCGATTGAAACTCCTGAAGGTCCGAACATTGGCCTGATCGGTTCACTGGGGACTTATGCCCGTATAAACGAGTATGGTTTTATAGAAACACCCTACCAGAAGGTTGATAAAAAGGAAGGGCGCGTTACCTCGGAAATTGTCTACCTGACAGCCGATGATGAAGACCGCTTTGTTATTGCCCAGGCTAATGCCATCCTTGATGAAGAAGGCTATTTTGTCAATAATCGCGTTACCTGCCGCTACTACTATGATACGGTTATGCGTCATCCCAACGAGGTTGATTTTATGGATGTTTCGCCGAAACAGCTGGTCAGTGTAGCCACGGCCCTGATTCCTTTCCTTGAAAACGACGATGCCAACCGCGCCCTGATGGGTGCGAATATGCAGCGTCAGGCGGTGCCGCTGTTGAAAACAGAGTCACCCTTTGTCGGGACCGGCCTTGAATACAAGGCGGCTGTTGATTCCGGCGCTGTGGCAATATGTCTTGCCGACGGTGAAGTTGTTCATGTTGCCAGTAATGAAATTATTATACGCCGTTCCGAAGATAAAGATGGTCAGAACTATGATATTAACGGGCGGACCAGGGAACGTTTTCCCACCGACCGCCGCCCGGGTTTCGACGGCGGACTTGATATTTATACTTTGCAGAAGTTTAAACGCTCCAACCAGGGGACCTGCGTAAACCAGCATCCTATAGTTGAACGGGGACAGAAAGTTACTGTCGGTCAGGTTTTAGCCGACGGTTCCTGCACCAGTGAAGGTGAGCTGGCGCTTGGCCGCAACGTGCTGGTCGCCTTTATGCCCTGGGAAGGTTACAACTATGAAGATGCTATCTTGATCAGCGAAAAGCTGGTCAAGGAAGATGTTTTCACCTCGATTCACATTGAAGAGTATGAATCGGAAGCGAGGGATACCAAGCTCGGGCCGGAAGAGATCACCCGCGATATACCAAACGTCGGTGAAGAAGCACTAAAAGATTTAGACGGCCGAGGTATTATTCGCATTGGGGCCGAAGTTCGGGCCGGAGATATCCTGGTTGGTAAAGTTACCCCCAAGGGTGAAACTGAACTGACTGCAGAAGAACGACTGCTGCGAGCTATCTTTGGTGAAAAAGCCCGCGAAGTTCGTGATACTTCCCTGCGTATACCGCACGGCGAATCGGGTATTGTTGTTGATGTAAAAGTATTTAACCGTGAAGAAGGCGATGAACTATCACCGGGTGTTAACCAGCTGGTTAGGGTTTATGTCGCTCAGAAGCGTAAGATATCCGAAGGTGACAAAATGGCCGGCCGGCACGGTAACAAAGGGGTCATTGCCCGCATTCTGCCGGAAGAAGATATGCCATTTTTGCCTGACGGGGCCTCGCTTGATATTGTTCTGAACCCGCTCGGCGTTCCTTCCCGGATGAACATCGGTCAGGTCCTGGAAGCTCACCTGGGCTGGGCAGCGTCAGCCCTGGGCATAAAGATTGCCTCTCCTGTTTTTGACGGGGCAACAGAAAAGGACGTTTTTGCCGCCTTTGAAGAAGCCGGTCTTTCTGATAATGGCAAGTCAGTTCTTTTTGATGGCCGGACGGGTGAACGTTTTGACGAAGAGGTCACAGTGGGTTATGTTTATATGCTTAAACTTGCTCACCTGGTAGATGATAAAATACACGCCCGTTCTACAGGGCCGTATTCACTGGTTACCCAGCAGCCACTTGGCGGTAAGGCCCAGTTTGGCGGTCAGCGTTTCGGTGAAATGGAAGTGTGGGCCCTGGAAGCATACGGCGCCGCTTACACCTTGCAGGAAATCCTGACAGTTAAGTCAGATGATGTGGTCGGCCGGGTGAAGACTTACGAGGCTATCGTCAAGGGTGAAAATATCCCTGAACCCGGGGTTCCTGAATCATTCAAGGTGCTGGTCAAAGAGCTGCAGAGCCTCTGCCTTGATGTAAGGGTGCTAAGTGAAGAAACGGGTGAAGTGGAAATCAAGGAAGGCGACGATGATGCTGATTACCGCCGCCTGGATGTAAATATTGAAGGCATGGAGTCTGATGAAGACGACATGGACCATTTTATGTATCGCAAGGAGCAGAAGGAAGAGGTTAAGGCAAAGCCGGAAGTTGAGCCGCTAAAAGATAAAGGTGAAGGGGAAGAAGAGAGCAGTGATGACGAGATCAGTCTTGAAGATGATTCAGGCACGGTTGATCAGGTTGTCCTGCCTGGAGATGCTGAAAGTGAAGAAGTTGAGGAAGTCTCCCTGGACCAGCTTGAAGATGAAGAGCTGGAAGACGAAGATGACGAAGATCTTGAAGTATCCGGTGATGTTCCGAAGGCCAAGCGGTCGAAGTCCGGCGGCGATGATGAGCCTGAAGACGGGTCCGTTGAAGCGGACAACGAGGACGATGAAGAAAATATCTACTAGTAGCTCAGGGATAACCTGGCGAAGGGAGAGATCTTTTTGTTGGATGTAAACAATTTTGATGCCCTAAAAATAGGTTTGGCGTCATCTGAAAAGGTCAGGGCCTGGTCAAGGGGTGAGGTTAAGAAACCGGAAACGATTAACTACCGTACCCTTAAGCCTGAACGGGAAGGCCTTTTTTGTGAGAAAATATTTGGTCCGCAAAAAGACTGGGAATGTCACTGCGGAAAATATAAGCGGGTTCGTTACCGAGGCATAGTTTGCGATCGCTGTGGGGTTGAAGTAACCAGGGCTAAAGTGCGCCGTGAAAGAATGGGCCATATTGAACTGGCTGCCCCTGTATCACATATCTGGTATTTTAAAGGAATTCCCAGCAGGATGGGGTTACTGCTTGACATGTCTCCCCGTGCCCTGGAAAAAGTTTTATACTTTGCCGCTTATGTTGTAATCGATCCCGGCGATACTTACCTGAGCGAAAAACAGCTTTTAACAGAAGTTGAGTACCGCGAATATTTTGAAAAGTATCAGGCTCTCTTCAAGTCAGGTAAAGGTTTCAAGGCTGAGATGGGAGCAGAAGCTGTCAAGAAACTACTTGCTGCCCTGGACCTTGATCAAATAGCACAGGAATTGCGGGAAGAGCTATTAACTTCCAGCGGCCAGAAAAAAGTTCGTGCTATCCGCCGCCTGGAAGTAGTTGAAGCCTTCCGCCAGTCCGGTAATGATCCCTCTTGGATGATCTTAGACGGTATTCCTGTTATTCCACCGGATCTGCGCCCCATGGTGCAGCTTGACGGTGGACGTTTTGCCACGTCTGATTTAAATGATCTTTACCGGCGTGTTATTAATCGTAATAATCGCTTAAAGCGTCTTCTCGATCTCGGTGCCCCTGATATTATTGTCCGCAATGAAAAGCGGATGCTGCAGGAAGCAGTAGATGCTCTGATTGATAACGGTCGTCGCGGACGTCCCGTAACCGGTCCGGGTAATCGACCCCTGAAATCGTTGAGCGATATGCTCAAGGGTAAGCAGGGTCGTTTCCGCCAGAACCTGCTCGGAAAGCGGGTTGATTATTCAGGGCGCTCGGTTATTGTGGTCGGTCCGGATCTGAAGCTTTACCAGTGCGGTTTGCCTAAAGAAATGGCCCTGGAACTTTTTAAACCCTTTGTAATGAAGCGATTAGTCAGCGACGGGCTTGCCCACAACATTAAGAGTGCCAAGCGTATGGTTGAAAAAGTTAAGCCCGAGGTATGGGACGTGTTGGAGGAAGTAATTAAAGACCATCCTGTCCTCCTGAACCGGGCACCGACCCTGCACCGTTTAGGAATCCAGGCTTTTGAACCGGTACTGGTTGAAGGCCGGGCGATACAAATCCATCCCCTGGTCTGTTCTGCTTACAATGCGGACTTTGACGGTGACCAGATGGCCGTGCACGTGCCGCTTTCGGCGGAGGCACAGGCCGAGGCGCGCCTCTTGATGCTATCGGCTCATAATATTCTTAACCCGAAGGAAGGCCGTCCGGTAACTACTCCCACCCAGGATATGGTACTCGGAGCTTACTACCTCACACTTGAGAAGAACGGAGCGAGGGGTGAGGGCAAGGTCTTCCCCAATCCTGATGAAGCCGTAACTGCTTACGATCTTGACTATATTGACCTGCATGCCCGGATCTTTATCCGTGCTTCAGGGTTCAAGGGCCGCGAATTTGTTCGCCGTAAGAAATACCTGCTGACAACTGTTGGAAAAATAATTTTTAATGATGTTTTCCCGAAAGATTTTCCATATATGAATAATGCCGATTTCAACGAGTCTCTGCCCGAGGAGAGCTTCGTGCCGGTAAAGGGTTTGAATCCTGAAGATGCTCTGAAAGAGCTGCCCCGTAACAAGGCCATTAAGAAAGACTTTTTGGCAGAGTTAATTGCCCGCTGTTACAGGATTTATGGTAATACGAAAACTGCGGAAATCCTTGATAAAGTTAAAAAGCTTGGTTTCCATTATGCTACCCGGGCCGGTGTAACTGTCGCTGTCAGCGATATAGTTATTCCTAAAGAGAAGCAGGATATTCTCAGGGACGCTGAGGAAAAGGTAGAGGCGACTGAAGATCAGTACACCCATGGTTTGATTACAGATAAAGAACGTTATGACCGGGTAATCGAACTCTGGGGTAAAGCCAAGGATGAAGTAACGGGAGCCTTAATGAAGAACCTTGATGAGCTTAACCCAATCTACATGATGGCTCATTCCGGGGCACGCGGTAACGAATCACAAATTACCCAGCTTGCCGGGATGCGCGGTCTGATGGCTGACCCGGCCGGAAGGATCATTGATATTCCGATTAAGGCTAATTTCCGGGAAGGGCTAACCGTGCTTGAATACTTTATTTCCACCCACGGTGCCCGTAAAGGTCTGGCTGACACAGCCCTTAAGACTGCTGACTCAGGTTACCTGACCCGCAGGCTGGTTGACGTTGTACAGGATGTAATAGTGCGTGAAGATGATTGTGGAACCGGCCAGTCTATCGGCTTAAGCGAGTTTCTCGATAATGAAGAAGTACTCGAAGATGCAGTGAACAGGCTGATTGGTCGCTACACCATGGAGCCTGTTTATCATCCTGAAACAGGAGAAGTTCTGATCGAGGGCAACACCCTGATTACCGAAGAGATGACCCGGCAAATTGTTGAGCTTGATATAACTGAGGTAAGGTTCCGTTCTGTCCTGACCTGCAAGACAAGACACGGTGTATGTGTTAAGTGTTATGGTCGTGACCTGGCCAGTGGAAAGATTGTTGATGTTGGTGAAGCTGTTGGCATTATCGCAGCCCAGTCTATCGGTGAGCCCGGTACTCAGCTGACGATGCGGACTTTCCATACCGGCGGAGTGGCCGGCGATGACATTACCCAGGGTCTGCCCAGGGTCGAAGAGCTCTTTGAAGCGCGCAAACCGAAGGGGCAATCGATTATTGCCGAGATTGCCGGAGAAGTTGAAGTCATTGAAACTCGCTACAAGCGGGAAATCAGGCTTAACTCGGAGCATGGTGAATCCCGGGTTTATCCGATACCGTACGGTGCAAGGATCAAGGCTGAAACCGGCAGTACAGTTGCAGCCGGCGATGAGCTAACCGAAGGTTCTATTAACCCGCACGAACTGCTAAAAGTTAAAGGTGTGCGCGGGGTTCAGCTCTACCTGCTCAAAGAAGTGCAGTGGGTATATAAAATGCAGGGTGTTGATATTAACGATAAGCATATTGAAATAATTGTCCGCCAGATGCTGAAGAAAGTTAAAGTTGACGACCCAGGCGATACTGAACTGCTGCCGGGTGGAATGCTCGACAGCTATGTCTTTGAAAACTTGAACAAAGAGATCGAAGAGAATGGCGGACGCCCTGCCGTGGCGCGGGCGCTGCTGCTCGGTATTACTAAAACCTCGCTGGCAACAGAATCATTCCTTTCAGCGGCATCTTTCCAGGAAACTACAAGGGTTCTGACAGAAGCTTCAATCAAGGGCCGTCAGGATCAACTGCTTGGCCTGAAAGAGAATGTGATTATCGGCAAGTTGATTCCTGCCGGCACAGGCATGACCCGCTACCGCAATATTGAGGTTCACCCTGTAGGAGTGGAACCGGAACCAGGGAAAGAAAAACAACCGGAAGCTGATCTGGGTCTTGATACTGATGAAACGGCAATTGCATCAACAGCGGACCAGCGACCTGAGCGGATCGAAGAGGATCCGGAAATTTTTGAAGATTAAAGTGCAGGTTTTAATTGACAAGCCTGTTACAGGGTGTTAAAATCTTAAGGTGCGTCTCAATGAAGTACTTTAGGATGGGTTAATTAAGGAAGGTGAGCCTTTCCAAGTTGGAAGAGTTGTTAAGTAATTCCCGCAACAGGGTTGTCGGGACCAAGCAGACGATAAAGGCTCTGGAAAATGGCGAAGCTCAGAAAGTTTTCATTGCCAGTGACGCCGAGGATAAGGTTACCAGACCCGTGGTATCTTTATGTGAAGAGAAAAATGTTGAACTATACTATGTTGAATCAATGCAGAAGCTTGGGAAACTAAGCGGAATAAAAGTTAAGGCAGCAGTAGCTGCGATTAAAGATAATGAGAAGGAGGTGGACTAATGCCGACAATTAATCAATTAGTACGTAAAGGCCGCAAGCAGGTTACTCACAAGTCGTCTGCTCCGGCACTGGACCGTTCACCACAAAAAAGGGGAGTATGTACCCGTGTTTCGACAACAACACCTAAGAAGCCGAACTCAGCCTTACGTAAAATTGCCAGAGTCCGCCTGACAAATGGAATCGAAGCAACGGCTTACATTCCCGGAATCGGGCATAACCTGCAGGAGCACTCGGTTGTTCTGGTCAGGGGTGGTCGTGTAAAAGACTTGCCGGGTGTTCGCTATCACCTGGTCAGGGGAGCGCTTGATGCCGCCGGAGTGGAAAACCGGTCACAGGGGCGTTCCAAGTATGGAACTAAAAAGCCTAAATCGTAGTTTAACGTAAGGAGTAGATGAGTGAAATGCCACGTAAAGGACCTGTTTCGAAGCGCGAGATAATTGCAGATCCGGTCTACAACAGTAAGTTGGTGACCCGATTTATAAACAAGCTAATGTATGATGGCCAGAGAGGCGCAGCGCAGGAAATTATTTATGATGCTTTTGACATCATAAAAGAAAAAACCGGAAAAGATCCACATGAGGTTTTTGAAACGGCAATGCGCAATGTTGCCCCGGTGCTGGAAGTAAAAGCCCGCCGTGTCGGTGGTGCAACTTACCAGGTTCCAATTGAGGTAAGCTCGCATCGTAAAAACATTCTGGCTATCCGCTGGGTGATCGGGTTTGCCCGCAACCGCGGAGAAAAGACTATGGCTCAGCGCCTGGCCGGAGAATTGATGGATGCCACCAATAATACCGGTGCTTCAATCAAGAAAAAAGAAGATACTCATAAGATGGCCGAAGCTAATAAGGCTTTTGCCCACTACCGCTGGTAGGAAAAGTTTGTTAAATTGCTTATTAATTACGCGTTAGTCTGTCAGTATATTTTTTGCACAATATCCGGTTCGAATTGTTAACCGGTTTGCGTTTCACTGACATCAGGCTTCCGCTTCTGGAAGGAGGGACAAAATGGTCAAGGAAACTGAAAAAACAGCACATCTGGGAAAAATCAGGAACATTGGGATTGCTGCCCATATAGATGCAGGGAAGACAACCACAACAGAACGGATCCTGTTTTATTCTGGACGTTTGCATAAACTTGGTGAAGTTCACGAAGGCACTGCGACAATGGACTGGATGGCACAGGAGCAGGAGCGCGGTATTACTATTACTTCTGCTGCGACTACCTGTAAATGGAAAGATTGTCTAATTAACATTATTGATACGCCCGGACACGTGGACTTTACCGTTGAGGTCGAGCGTTCTCTTCGTGTTTTGGATGGAATGGTAGCCGTATTTTGTGCCAAGGGTGGGGTTGAGCCCCAGTCGGAAACAGTCTGGCGCCAGGCCGATCGTTACCATGTGCCGCGCCTTGCCTATATAAACAAGATGGATGCAGTTGGTGCTGATTTTTACAGCGTTGTTGATCAGCTCAGGGATAGACTTCATGCCCGTGCCCTTCCGATTCAACTGCCCATTGGCGAGGAAAGCGGATTTAACGGTATTGTTGATTTAATATCCAATAGAGCGATTAAATATGAGGATGATCTCGGTACCCGCAGCTCGGAAACAGAGATACCTGAAGGTTTGAAAGAAAGAGTTGCCGATCACAGGGAAAAGCTGCTTGAGACAGTTGCTGATTATGATGATGAGTTAATGGAAAAGTACTTTAACAACGAAGAAATTACTCCCGAAGAATGCTACCGGGCCTTGCGTAAAGCAATTATCCATCACAACCTGGTTCCCGTGCTTTGTGGCTCATCATATAAGAATAAAGGTGTGCAGCTTCTTCTTGATGCCGTTGTTCATTTGCTGCCTTCTCCTGTAGAGGTCGGGGCGGTCAAAGGTTACAACCCGAATAGTGGTGAAGAAGATTTTCGCCTGCCCGACAATGATGCTCCCTTCTCGGCACTGGTTTTCAAAATCATGGTTGATCCTTTCGTGGGCAAACTGGCTTTTGCCAGGGTTTATTCGGGAAGCTTAAAAAAGGGAACCACCTTGTATAACGCTACCCGCCAGAAGAAAGAACGGATTGGCAGGCTGATCAGGATGCATGCGAATTTTAGGGAAGAGATCGATTATGCTGCCACCGGTGATATTATTGCTATTATCGGGCCGAAAGAAATAAGTACCGGCGATACGCTGTGTGCTATAGATAAGCCGATCATTCTTGAAAATATTACTTTCCCCGAACCGGTTATTCACGTGGCAATTGAGCCGAAAACCAAGGCAGATCAGGATAAGATGGCGGTCTCAATGCAGCAGCTATCCGAAGAAGATCCTACCTTTCAGATTCACACTGATCAGGATACCGGCCAGACCATTATTTCCGGCATGGGTGAATTGCACCTGGAGATTATTACCGACCGTTTGCTGCGAGAGTTTAAGGTACAGGCCAATGTTGGTAGGCCACAGGTTGCCTACAAAGAAACTATCCAGGAAGAAACCACTGCTGAAGGACGGTTTGTTCGTCAGTCCGGCGGTCGCGGTCAGTACGGTCATGTTGTCATAAATGTTGCTCCGCTCGAGTCCGGTGGAGGGTTCGAGTTTGAGAACAAAATTGTCGGTGGAGCTATCCCAAGGGAGTTTATTCCCGCGGTAGAATCCGGCCTGAAAGAAGCCGCCTTAAACGGTGTGCTGGCAGGATACCCGGTTGTTGATGTCAAGGTCGTTTTGAAGGACGGTTCTTTCCACGAGGTTGACTCGTCGGAACTGGCATTCCGTATAGCAGGATCCAAGGCTCTGAAGACCGCTCTATCCAAGGCTAAGCCAGTCCTGTTGGAGCCGGTCATGAAGATAGAAGTTTCTGCACCCGAGGAATACCTGGGAGATATAATCGGTGATTTTACCGGCCGGCGCGGCAGAATTCTCGGCACTGAGCAGAGAAGTGGTTTGCAGATTGTCAGAGGTGTAGTGCCGCTGTCCGAAATTTTCGGTTATGCGACAGAGCTGCGTTCACACACGCAGGGGCGTGGTGTTTATAATATGGAGTTTTACCGTTACGAAGAAGTACCACAAAGCATTGCTACAAAAATTATTAATCAAAGCGTTGCTTATTAACTGTTGGAGGTGCATTTAGTTTGGCTAAGCAGAAGTTTGAGCGGACGAAGCCGCACGT
>SLBE01000205.1 GCA_007126465.1 Syntrophomonadaceae bacterium
AATTCCCCGATCGGGCAGAAGAGCTGTTTGCAAAGGCAGAACAGGTAACAAAAGAAAGACTGGAAATGTATAAAAACCTTGCTGCAGCGCAGGCGGAGAATAAGGAGTAGCTTTATTAAGTATAAGAAATTAATCTGAAGATATAGAAATGAGGCGCGGTTCAACCGCGCCTCATTTCTATATAACCCCGCAAGACCTACGGTTGCCTGCTGAGGAATATTTTGCATCATGATTTTCTTACTGCGGCCAGAGCAAAATTTCTTCCCGGCTGAGCCTCGGCCTGGGAGAAGGTGATTCTGCAGGATAGCCTACCGGTAGCAGCGCTACTACCTCGACCTGTTCCGGCAGCCCCAGGGCTTCGTGGACCTGTTTTGGGTTGAACAGCCTGACCCAGCAGCTGCCCAGGCCAAGCGATTCTGCTGCCAAAACCATATGCTCAACGGCAATGCCAAGATCTACATAAGCTCCCGCAGGTATTACTACCTCATCAACCTTTTCGGGCATTTTTCTCTTGTAAATATAACCGGCTGCTTCCTCACTGATTACATTCATTTGGACAAGTTCTTTCATCCTTTTCTCTACCAGGCCTTTGGTATAAGCTTTGCGATCAAGACAGCAAACAAAAACAGCGGGTGCTTCCAGGACAAAAGGCTGGATCACGGCTCCGGCAATTTTTTGTTTTTCGCTGTCATCAGTTAGAAGTACAAAACGCCAGGGCTGGCGGTTCGTACCCGAAGGGGCCAGCCTGGCTGCTTCAATAATCTGATCCAGGTCTTTTTCTGCTACCGGATCACTTTTATATTTCCTGATACTGCGGCGATCTCTGATTGTATCAATTAAACTCTTACTCAAAAAAAATCACTCCCTGTTTACTTTTTACCCTTGCTGAACAAAGAAGATATCCGGCCTTTTTTCCTGGACAGATCCACTTTTTCAAGGGCTTCACTGGCAGCCGTGTAACCTGCATTAATTAAAGGTTTGACTTTACCGGTATCATGAAAAGCAAATTCACTCAAATCCGGTTCTATAACGAGATCTGAATAGTCAGAAGCATTTTGATCATGCTGGCGTCTAATAACGTCAAAAGACTGAATCAACACTTCAACTAAATTAGCGGGCTCTTTCTGCAGAAGACTCTGCGCTCCTACATTAACGGAAATTATATAATCAAGTTTTTGGTCTTTTAACAGGGATGCAGGAATATTATTAAGCAATCCACCATCTACGAGCATATAATCTTCACTTATTACAGGAGTAAATATTCCCGGTATGGAGCAGCTTGCAGTTACTGCTTCGGCCAGTGCCCCTTGTCTCATAATTATTTCTTTTCCACTAATTATGTCGACCGCATTAATTAGAAGAGGGAGATCTAAATCTTCAAACTTTATATCACCGAGGTACCGTTTTATAACTTTCAATAGACGTTCTGACTCTATGATCCCCCTGCGCGGCCAAGAAATCTTCACCAGGTCTTTCCAGGACATTGACTCAGCAACTTCCTGAAGATCATCTACACTCTTACCTGAGCAATAAAGAGAGCCCACAATACTGCCGGCGCTGGTTCCGGCACAACAGCATAGATTCACATTACGCTCTTCCAGGTATTTAAGAACTCCGATATGGGCTATGCCCCTGGCAGCGCCCCCGCTTAGAGCCAGACCAACCTTCATAACATCATACCCCCTAAAATATTTCTCGGTTAAACTGCATCCTTAGTCTGACCTGTAAGTTTAATTCATCCTGCTTATAATCCTTAAACCTTCCAGGGTCAATAAAGAATTAACCTTATAAATTGTTTCTGATTCCCGGGCGATCATGGGAGCAAAGCCACCTGTGGCAATAACCTTTGGCTCCTCAGGAAATTCTTTCATCATGCGGCGGACAATGCCATCTACCTGCCCGACGTAACCGAATACTATTCCTGATTGCATGCTGGAAACTGTATCTTTCCCAATAACCTGCAATGGTTTGATAATCTCTACCCTCGGTAATTTTGCCGCTTTATCAAAAAGCGCTTCCAGTGAAATGCCAATGCCTGGCGCGATCACACCACCCAGGTACTCACCATTTTTAGATACGGCGCAAAATGTTGTAGCTGTTCCAAAATCAACAATAATCAGCGGGCCGTCATAGAGGTTATAAGCTGCTACGGCATTAACGATACGATCGGCTCCCACTTCTCTTGGATTATCTGTTACAATGTTTAAACCGGTTTTAATTCCGGGCCCGACAACCAGGGGTTCCAGGTTGAAGTATTTATTAGCCATACGTTCGAGAGAATACATCAGGGGAGGAACAACTGACGAAATGGCAACCAATGAAATATCTGATAAATTTATGCGGCTGTTATGAAGGAGGTCCTTAATAACCATACCCAGTTCATCTTCGGTGCTTTCCTTGCGGGTAGCCAATCGCCAGTAAACCAAGATATTCTCTTCACGGTACACACCGAGCATGATATGGGTATTTCCGACATCAATGGCTAATAGCAATTGTATTCCCCCCGAATTTATAGAATAGAAACTTAAGCAAACATCAGGCACATACACTATAGCAAAAAGAACATGATTTGAAAAGAAATGCTAAAATATAGTAAGCAGCCAGCCGGGCGAACAGCGTGAAGGAAAAACATCTGCCCCGTCGAAGTTAAATAATTATAATCAATCAGCCTATCTCGCTATGTACTACCCGGCCCGCTTAAGTAAACTGAAGCGAGCATAAAGTACAGGATTGGAAATACCGTTTTAGCAAAGCCTGAAGCGAACGTAAAGTGAGGGCAATAAATTAGGCGACGAAGTGAAGCCTAGAGCAGGTTGGACAATTGCAAAATATTAAATATTGACATCATGATTTACACCGGGAGGAACTATTTTGTTATTAAAAAAGCTTGGCGCCAGGAATTATTTTGTAGCCATGATTTTTTTACTGGTCATTACAATCTTGCTGATCATATCTGCTTTTATTATTACGGCATTTATGCCCGGTTCACTGGCAAGAGTACCCTATCAGTATGAAATGGAAGCGGCTTATGAATTCGAGCCGTGGTCTTTTGAAGTTGAAGAACTGGCTGCAGCATTCCCGGATGGGGGAATTATTGTAAACCTTAAACAAGCCGGGCGCTATAGAAGCGACCTGCTGCTTGGTGAAGGAACGTTTTATGACCGGGACAAATTAGTTGGTAACGATAATACCGGTGGACTGTTTATTGTCACTGAAAACCAGGTTTTTGAAGAAATCAGGGGTGATAATATATTTATACCGATTGAGGATGAGACCCTATTAAATCACTTAGAAGAGATCTCAGACTCTCAAGCGGGTATTCCCACCCTGTGGGAAGATACAATTCCGTTATCTTTTCACAAAGAAAACAGCCTTGTCTATTACTACTTTGTTTCTCCTGAAGGTAAACCTGTAATGCCTCCTTCATCAAACTACTCTGACTTAACAGTATTTGGAGCTTTTTTGGTTTATATCCTCTATCTTGCCATTTTAGTCATGGTCATAACCATGCTTTCACCCGACCACCGCTATTCAAAATACTGGATGCAGCTTGGCAAAACCAGGCCGAACTTTTTCAGCCTGGCAATTATTATCCCGATAATAGCATTACTGATCACCAATAAACTGGCCGTAAACTATTTAGGCTACCCCAACTTATATCAGGCGGCAGGCTACGCCCTGGTTGTTTTGGTGTTGATTCTATCTAATATGCAGCATAAGATTGATTATCTTGATTTTGGACTGCGCAGGGAAAAGCTTAAATATGGTTACTTTTTGGCCATTGTATCTGCTGTACTGATCCTGCTGGCCGTTCGCGGCCTCCCTACCGGCATTTCTATTGAAAGCACAGACCAAATCTTGAAACTACCGATATTGTTTTTCCTGCTTGCTCTGCCCCGGGAGATGATCTGGCGGGGTTATATCCAGGCTAAACTTAGCCGCAGGTTTGGTGTGAACATCGGATTGCTTCTGATGGCAATACTTGCAGGTGCCGTTCACTCAACTTCCCTGGCTTTATCTGAACCCTGGATGTTTTACTATCCCTATGCCTATTTGGAAATAGCTTTACTTGTTCCGGGAACAGCAGTAATTTTCGGCTACCTTTATTTGCGAACTGAAAATATCTTAGCATGC
>SLBE01000181.1 GCA_007126465.1 Syntrophomonadaceae bacterium
CAGGGTTACCCTGACGGGCTTTCCGGAGATAAAATACATCAATCTGCCCAGATCGTCGGCATAGTTGATGTTTATGACGCAATGACCTCGGAAAGGCCATTTCGTAAAGCCTTCCCGCCATACCGGGCTATTGAAATGCTAATGTCCTGGGGTGGCGAGTTTTTTAACCTGGAAATATTGCAGCATTTTCTTTCCGTAGTTGCCGCCTATCCCTTTGGTTCGCATGTTTATCTGAGCAATGGAGACAGTGGACTGGTAATAACTAACAATCCAGGGTTAACTTTGCACCCTGTTGTGCGCGTTTTATATCAAGGAAGAGATCTGGCGCCCCATCCTTCACCTTACGATATAGATTTATCACAGTCGCTCGATTTGACTATAACAGATGTTCTTGACTGAAAAGGGCATAAATGCGGGGTAAACCATAATGAAAAGAATTCAGCAAGGAGAAGCAGACAACTATTTTTCTGTTATAAGTGACTTTCTTGACTGCTACGTCGTAATCCTTGGCAGCGATGGCAAATTGATGTATTACAATAATGTTAGTGAGAGCATCGCCGGAAAGCCTTGTAACCAGAATGCTGAAAGGTATTACTGGGATTTGTTTTGTTTACCTGAAGAAAAGGAGCTATGCAAAGCTTTTTTTGAAAACCTTGAGCCAAATAAGTGCCCCTTTGAGTTGGAAACCCAACTACAGCGAAGCGATGGTTCCCTGGCAACTATCCTCTGGAAAATCAACGCTTTTTACCTGGAATGTGAAGCTACCTACTATTATGCCTTAACCGGCATTGATATTACTACATATGATAAAACAAATAAAACCCTCCAGCAAATCGGAGAAAAATACAGGACTATCATTCATGTTTCCCCGGTAGCAGTAATATCTCTTGACTATAATTTTAAAGTAAAAAGTTGGAGTTCTGCTGCAGAAAAGCTGCTTGGTTGGACAGAAAAAAGTGTTATAGATAAAGACATCAGGCAATACTTAAATGGTCAAGATGACCTGTTAACAGAGCATTGCAACAGGGCCATGGAAGGAAATATAGCCAGAGATCTTGAACTTGCCTGTAAGCATTATAATGGTCAGGAAGTGATCATTAGCCTCCATATTGCTCCCATGTGGCATTATAACGGCATGATTGACGGTTTAACACTTGTTGCCCTTGATATTACTGAGCGTAAACAAGCGGAAGAAAAAGTTCATTATATGAGTATTCATGATCAGCTAACGGGGCTCTATAATCGACACTTGTTGGAAGAAAAACTGCTGCAGTTTGAGCAATCCGAGCAGTATCCCTTAAGTATCATCATCGCTGATCTGAACGGTTTAAAACTGGTTAATGATACTTACGGGCATCTAACAGGTGATGAAATGCTGAAGTCTGCTGCTGAAATTATAAAAGACTCCTGCCGTGATCAGGATATCGTCGCCCGCTGGGGCGGTGATGAATTTATCATTCTATTACCCGGTACTCCTTTGAAGGATGCCGAGCAAGTCCAGAAAAAAATTACGAAAAAATGTGAAGGAGCCTATGCCGGCGATATTCCGATATCGATTGCACTAGGTTTGGCAGTAAGAGGAAAAGGTAAAATAAAAATTTCCGATGTTTTAAGAGAAGCAGAAGATAATATGTACAAGCAAAAGCTAATTGAGAGCCGCAGTACCAGGAGCGCAGTCTTATCAACCCTGCTTAGCACACTTGCTCAAAAGAGTTACGAAACGGAAGCGCACACCAGGAGAATGCAAGAAATTGCCAATAAAATCGGCTCTGAAGCAGGTTTGACCGAAGTCGAGCTTAATCGACTGAGTCTTCTTATTACTTTGCATGACATCGGGAAAATAAATATTTCCGAAGAGATTCTAACCAAGCAGGGTAAGCTGACAGAAGAGGAATGGAACCTGATCAGAAAACATCCTGAAATTGGCTACCGGATTGCCCGGGCTACCGAAGAATTTGCCCATGTGGCAGAAGAAATTGCCGCTCATCATGAGAACTGGGACGGCAACGGTTACCCCCAGGGGCTTAAAGGCGAAGATATTCCTCTGCTGGCCCGGATAACATCAGTTGCTGATGCTTATGAAGTAATGAGCTATGGGCGGCCCTACAAAAAGGCGATGACCCGGGAGGAAATTATTGCCGAATTCAAAAGATGTTCCGGCAGCCAATTTGATCCAGCCCTGGTAGAAATATTTTTATCCATAATATAACTGCTCAGCCATATTTCATTTTAGTTGCTTGCTGAAGAGCACTTTAAGCTCGCTTAAGTTTTTTTCAGTAAGCTTTAATGCACTATGGCATTATAGGCTGCGTAGTTACTCTATAATCGAAAAAAAGTTTGACATGCCGTCAGGATTGTGTTATAAATTACAGAACTAAAGATTGCCAAATGCTTTGATCAGGAATAGTAAGATTGCAGAGGATGTTACAGCGAGCCTGCGGCAGTGAAAAGCAGGTACATACCGGCAAACTGAATGGGCCTGTGAGCAGCAGACCAAAAGCATAATAATTGTGCGAGTAGGCTCTGACGGAAACCCCGACCGTGAAAACGGGGCAGGTATCGGCCAGGATTACTAATAAATGGCCTGTACCCTGAAACGAGAGAGATTCCTTATTCTCAACTTCTGCCTTGAGCGGGATTGGAGTCTTAAGCCGGGTGGCACCACGGAAGATAACCTTTCGTCCCAGTGGACGAGAGGATTTTTTATTTTCAGGTGGTTTGAGCTGCAATTACGGTTGAGACATTTTGAACCGAACTATAGGTGGTGTTGTTTGATTCAGGGAATCTAACTAAGGTGGTACCGCGGAAGAGACCTTTCGCCCTTATTCTGGGCGAAAGGTTTTTTATTTTGGAAAGGAGCTTATAACTATGTTAGTAAAAACAGCATACTGCCCGATGAAAGAAGATTTTATCAAGCTTGCCCGGGAAGGCTATAACCTGATCCCGGTCTGGCGGGAGATCGTTGCAGATCTGGAAACGCCGGTTTCGGTCTATTCCAAGGTTTTCAGTGAAGGCAGTTCCTGCCTGCTGGAAAGTGTGGAAGGCAGCGCCAGGCTATCTCGCTATTCATTTATTGCCGGTGACCCATTTTTAACCATAAAGGCTCATGGTAATGATATTGAAATTAATACCGGCGAAAGGATTACCCGGAAGCAGGGCAGCCTGGATGTAGAACTGCGCCATATACTAAAATCTTTCAAGGCAGTGGAAAGCCCTGATTTGCCCCGCTTTTTCGGGGGTGCTGTCGGCTATATCGGCTATGACTCCGTCCGTCAATTTGAGCATCTGCCCAACCAACCTTTTGATGACCTCGGTCTGCCTGATGCCTGCCTGATCTTTCCGGAAAGTGTAATTGCCTTTGACCACTTAACTTCCAAGCTTAAAGTGATAGTGAACGCCAGGGTTACCTCCGATCCTGAAAAATCATACCTGCAGGCAGTAAATAAGATTGAGCATTTAACAGCAGCGATCCGTAACAACCAGCCGAAAGATAGCTTAAAACCTGACCTGACCCGGCAAAATAACCAGGACCTTGAATTTAAAAGCGGTATCAGCCGGCCGGACTACTGCCGCAAGGTTGAAAAAATTAAAGAACATATACGGTCCGGTGACATCCTTCAGGCGGTCCTTTCGCAAAGATTTGAAGTGCAAACTGAGGTGTCGCCATTTGAAGTTTACCGCGCGCTGCGTTCAATTAACCCTTCTCCTTACATGTATTACCTTCATTTTGATGATTTGAAAGTAGCCGGCGCTTCACCTGAAATGCTGGTCCGCCTTGATAACGGGGTTGTCGAAAACAGGCCTATTGCCGGAACCAGGCCCCGGGGTGTCGACCCGGAAAGTGACAAAGCGCTGGAAGAAGAGCTATTAAGTGATCCTAAGGAACAGGCAGAGCACGTGATGCTGGTCGACCTGGGGCGCAATGACCTGGGCCGGGTGGCAAAATATGGCAGCGTTGAAGTTCCCGTATTTATGAGCTGTGACCGCTATTCTCATGTTATGCATCTTGTCTCTGAAGTTAAAGGCGAAATTGCAGATGGGAAAGATGCCCTTGATGCCCTGGTGGCAGGTTTTCCTGCCGGAACAGTCTCCGGTGC
>SLBE01000005.1 GCA_007126465.1 Syntrophomonadaceae bacterium
GGCGATAATTTGTGCTTGTTATCTAAATCACTTTGCATTCTGCATAAAGCACAGATAACTACTGGTAAAAGTTAACAGGGCTGCTATAAGATCGATTCCTGTTGACGAACCGACCTGCATGGCCCTGGCCAGCAGCTCAGGCTGAAAGCTGCCCCTGCTGATGGAAATCAATAAATCCTGAAAAAAATCGGGAGACAGGCCTGTGCGGCCAACCTCAAGCATATGTCTACCCATCAAGCTGGTTTTCCCGGCTTCAGCTTTCAATTCAGCTGATATATTATCAATGAACAGTTGATCTGCTATGAAGTGATGATAGGCAAGCAAGGCTCCACAGACTAAATCATCGCCGTTTGGTGAGGAGCCATGACCCATGCCAATTAATTTTCGACAGGCATTCATGAATTCCTGCTCATTTTTCTGAAGCAGTGACTTAATTATTAAGGGGAAATATTTCTTTACTTCTGACCGGAAATACTCTGCTCCACCATCCATGCCAAGCAGGACAGCACTGGGTGTATTTAGTTCTATCTTTTCAAGGGCATAGCTGTACTGTTTTATAGCTGATAAGGCCTTATTGTGTTCCAGGTTAACAATTTTAAAAGGCGCGAAGGATAACCTTTCACCTTCGCGCCAGTTGATTGCATACACATCAGGGCCACGATAAACTGTTAGAGCTTGACTATTAAAGCTGACCTCAGCTGCACTTTCCATTACTTTCTGCAGCTCAGCGAACGATTCTTGATCAAGCCCGATGGTGCAGGGACCTCTCTCGAACTCCGCTTTTGCCACCATCAATAGATGCGGCCAGCTTTCCACTTTTAAGTTTATAATTTCCTTATGGACAGACAGCAGGTTAACTTTGTATTCATTGTTATATCGTTCAAGATCTGCTGCATACCATGTCGAGAATCGGTTTCTCAATTTAATTCACCTGTAATCAAGGTAAATAATGATCTTATTTCCAATCCTGCTTAAGAAAACTGCGTTCGTTTCAATTATTTAACGCAGGTTGGCAGTATCAGACGATCTTTTTATCACGAAATGTTTTTATATCATCTTTCGAGTAGCCCAGTTTAGACAAAACTTCGTCAGTATGCTGACCCAGGGTTGGTGGTACCGCTGAAACTTCGCCTGGTGTCAGTGAAAGCTTTGTCGGTACACCGGTTAACTTGATCATGCCGGCAGTGGGATGTTCTTTTTCGAGAACCATTTCCCGGACATCCACATGCGGGTCAGTCAAAACCTGGTCCAGGGTCCGGATTCGCCCGCAGGGCACTCCCTCTTTCTCCATGATTTCTACCCATTCGTCTGTATTCTTAGTCCTGGTAATTTCCTCTAAGATCTCCTTCAATTCAGCAGGATTCTGATTGCGCGACTTCATATCGGCAAAACGCGGGTCTTCATTCAGATCTTCCCGGCCGAGAACTTTTATAAAGTTTTCCCAGAGCCTCTGGTTGCCCACGGCAAAAATTACGTATCCGTCTTTTGTTTCAAAACTTTCATAAGGTGTAATCATCGGGTGACGATTACCGACCCGCTGCGGTACTTCACCCGTAGCCAGGAAGTTACCCGCCTGGTAGGTCAGGATAGAAATAATAGAATCCATTAAGGATACATCGACAAACTGTCCCTTTCCGGTCTGATTGCGAACCAGTAAAGCCAGGAGAATTCCTTCAACTGCATGGAAACCACCCAGCAAATCAGCGATAGCAACGCCAACACGCTGGGGCGGACCGTCCGGAAAGCCGGTAATACTCATCAGGCCGGCCTCTCCCTGGATCATTACGTCAAAACTCGGCTTTTCCCGGTAGGGACTGTTGTGGCCATAGCCGGTAACTGAACAATAGATAATGTCTTCTTTTATTTTTTTAACATCATCATAAGTTAGTCCCATTTTTTCAGTTACACCAATCCGGAAATTTTCAATAAAAACATCGGCTTCGCTGATTAGCTTGCGAAGAATTTCTTTACCTTTCTCTTCCCGCATATTGAGAGTGACACTTTTTTTGTTGCGGTTAAAGGACATGTAGTAAGCTGATTCTCCGTTCAGAAATGGCGGCCCGAGGGCCCTGGAATCATCACCTCTCTCGGGTGTTTCGATCTTGATTACTTCTGCTCCCATATCACCCAGTTTCATAGTGCAGTAAGGACCGGCAATGAAGCGGCTTAAATCAACAACTTTTATCCCTGCTAGCGGTTTTTGCATCTTGAATTCCTCCTTTGATAAAAGAAAATTTCTACAGTGTTCTTGTAAAATCCTTCTGCCATATTTTCATCCGCTCTTTTATTTTACCCTGGCAGGGTGTATAATAAAAAGCAAACATAAGTTCGCTTGGCAGGTGATCCGGTGGGTTGCAGGTGAAAAAGAAAACTATTTTTCTGGCCGATATGGAGTCATTCTATGCCAGTGTGGAAGCGGCACGTAATCCCTCCCTGCGCGGGAAGCCGCTCGTTGTTTGCGGTGATCCAGAGCTGCGCCACGGTATTATTCTTGCTGCCAGCCCGGAAGCCAAGGCTTACGGGATTAAAACAGGCCAGCCGGCCTGGGAGGCAAAACGCATGTGTCCCTGGGTGATTTTCACCCACCCCCGCATGCAAAGCTATATCAACTGCTCTATGCAGATAACTCGTATTTTCGAGCAGTTTACCGATCGGGTGCTGCCTTACTCGATTGACGAGCAATTTCTTGACTTAACGGGGATGGAAAAAATTTACGGTCCGCCCCGCCAGGCGGCAGCAGTCCTGATGGAAAGAGTATGGCGGGAAACAGGGGTGCGCTGCCGGGTCGGGATGGGCGAAAACCTGCTCCAGGCCAAAATGGCCTGCGATCGTTTTGCCAAGAAGGCCGCTGACCGCTTTTTTGAGCTGAACAGCGATAATTATGCAGCCTATACCTGGTCCCTGCCGGTTAAAGCTCTTTTCGGTGTCGGCCATCGCATGGAACGCAACTTTAACCGGATCGGGGTGCGCACTATCGGTCACCTGGCCGGCTTATCGCGCAACATGCTGCGAAGACGCTGGGGCATTAACGGAGAAGTGCTCTGGCTTAACGCTCACGGTATCGATTACTCCACTGTCGATCCCGCTGCTGCCCGCGAGCAAAAAGGCATCGGTCATATGGCCACCCTGCCCCGCGATTACCGCAAGCAGGAGGAAATTGAGCTGGTCCTCCGGGAAATGACCGCAGAGGTATGTGCCAGGGTTCGCCGGCAGGGTAAAATCGGTTCGACAGTGCACCTTTATTGCAAAGGGGCAGACTTTGATTGTCCGACCGGGTTTTCACGGCAAAAAAAACTGCCGGAACCGACAGCGTCTCCGGCAGAGGTATACCCGA
The DNA here is from genome assembly GCA_007126465.1 of Syntrophomonadaceae bacterium. GTDB lineage: Bacteria > Bacillota > Dethiobacteria > DTU022 > DTU022 > T3SED10-7. The sequence goes on from SLBE01000005.1 coordinate 3,335, forward strand.
TGGTCGAATTGCTTTTTCGCAAATACTGGGACAGGATGCCGATCCGGGCAGTGGGCATCAGCCTGACCGGGCTTACTGTCTACCGGCAGCTGCGTCTATCCTTCGACAGCCGCTATGAAAGCGAGGAAGCCCTGGCTGCAACAGTAGACATGGTAAGGGAACGTTTCGGTAAAACAAGCCTTTTTTCCGCATCTTCCCTGAAACCTGGTGCCCAGTTTTTGCAGCGGGCCGGGATGATTGGAGGACATGATGCATGAGCAAAAAGTTAACCGGGCAGTTTTTGTGCAGCAGGATGATGCTGCCCGAACACTGTTTCGGGCTGCAAAAACATGCAGACCAGCTGGACCGGGATGAAGCTCACCGTCATCCGGATTTGGATGAACAACGGCAGGAAGAGATGCAGCAGGTTTTCGAGCAGGCCCTGGCTTGCCAGGCTGCCTTAGATATTACAACCCTGACGAGCAGCGGCTACCGGCATTACAGCGGTACTCCTCTCCGCAGCGATCAGGCCTTCGGCCTGGTTTACCTGCGTGACAGGGAAGGAAAACTTATAAAAATAAAGGCCCGGGAAGTTGTCGGTCTAACCCGGGCTGAACAGGCCTAGATATTCTCCTAATTGCATCTGCAAAGGGCCTGGATGGCCCGTCGAGAGGGCAACCAAAGCGGAAGGCTAAAGCTGAGTCGGATCCTAATTTGCACGCAGCGATCCGAGAGCGAAGGCTTGCTATAACGGTAGTTTGAAGCTAAAGCGGTGCA
>SLBE01000100.1 GCA_007126465.1 Syntrophomonadaceae bacterium
CCATCCACGGCGCCAGCTTCTCGTCGAGGTCCCCCGGCAGGTAGCCGATCTCCTGCTTGCCCACCGCGATCAGCGGCCGGTACACGCTCAGGCGGCGGTAGGCCGTCGCCTCGATGACCTGTTCCAGGCCCGCGGCCAGTGCGAGGAAGGTCTTGCCGGTCCCCGCCATGCCCATCAGGGACACGCAGGGGACCTCGGGGTCCAGCAGCAGGTCGATCGCGAAGGTCTGCCGCACGTCCCGGGGTGCCATGCCGAACACCGGGCGGTGCCCATGGACCCGGTGCAGGGTCGCGGTGCCGTCGGGTTCCACCTCGGTGACCCTGGCCAGGCCGGACGAGGACCGGCCGGCGCGCAGGACCAGGCAGGCGTTCGGCCACAGCTCGCCGACGGCCGACAGGTCGGCGAGCTCCGCGTCGAGCCGGGCCTTGCTGTCGCGGTGGAGCGCGTCGAGGACCCCGGGGTCGACCTCCAGCTCCACGATGCCCGTGCTGTGCTCCTCGACCCGGACGGTGTCCCCGCGGTAGTCCTCGACCCCCACCCCGAGCTGGCTGCCCTTGATCCTGAGCGCCGCGTCCTTGGTCACCAGGGTGGCACCGATCGCCATGGCCACGCAGAGGATGCGGTGGTCGGCCTGGGCCCGGTCGAGGTAGGGCGGCAGGGGCGAGTCGACGTGGTTGGCCTCGATGCGCACCGAGCCGCCGGAGGGCAGCAGCAGCGGATCACGCAGTCCCGCCCCGGACTCCGCCCGCAGCTGCTCGATCTGGCGTAGCGCCAGGCGGGCGTTGCGCCCGACGTCGTCCAACGCGGTCTTCTTGCGGTCGAGTTCCTCGATGACGACCAGCGGGAGCACCACGTCGTGCTCCTCGAACCGGAACAGCGCGTTGGGATCGGCCAGCAGCACGCAGGTGTCGAGCACGTAGGTGCGCTGCTGGTCGGTCGCTGCCGGCGAGGTGGTGGGCGTGGTGGCGGTGTGCGTCATCGAGAGCTCCCGGGACCGGTGACCCGCCCACAGCTCCCCCGGTGGGGACCGGAGACGGGTCGACGACGACGAACGCCGCCCGGGCGGGGCGGCGTCGAGGTGCTGCGGCAGGTGTGGCGGCCGGTGGCGTGGCGCTCGAACGGATCGAGCAGGACCCAGCGTCGCCGCCCGGCAGCGAACGACCGGGGCGGCCCTGGTTCGGGCTGCCGGCCCGTCCTGCTCGCGGGGTGGGACACGTCGCTGGTGACCTCGCGTCGGCTGGCCGCCGCGCACCGCGGCGGGTGCGGGGCAACGTAGCGATGGCCCGGCCGCGAACCGGGGAGGCTGGACCGGGACCCGCCCTACTGCCCGAAACGGCGCGTGCGACGTTGGAAGTCGCGCAGGGCGCGCAGGAAGTCGATCTTGCGGAACTCCGGCCAGTAGGCGTCGCAGAAGTAGTACTCGCTGTGGGCCGACTGCCACATCATGAAGCCGGACAGCCGCACCTCGCCGGAGGTACGGATGATGAGGTCCGGATCGGGCAGCCCGGTGGTGTAGAGGTGGTGGCCGATATCGGCGGGGGTGAGCTCCGCGGCGACCTCCTCCAGCGACGCACCCTGAGCGGCGCGATCGAGCAGCAGGCTGCGCAGCGCGTCGGTGATCTCCTGGCGGCCGCCGTAGCCCACGGCCACCTGCGCGCGCAGCCGGTCGTGGTCCGCCGTGGCCTCCTCTGCACGCTTCAGGGCCTGCCGGGTCGACTCCGGCAGCAGGTCGAGGGCACCGACGGCGGTGACCCGCAGGCCCCGATCCGCCGCGTCCTCCGTGCAGCCCATCCGCTCGATGGTCGCTTCGATGATCTGCATCAGGGCCGTGACCTCGGCGTCGTCACGGGTCAGGTTGTCGGTGGACAGCAGCCACAGGGTGACGTAGGGGATCTCGAGCTCGAGGCACCAGTCGAGGAAGGGGTCGATGTGCCGGGCCCCCGCCTCGTGGCCGTGGGCAGCCGCCCCGAGCCCACGCTCCACGGCATAGCGGCGGTTGCCGTCGATGATGACCCCGACGTGCCGGGGCATGGGGCCATCCGCCAGCTCCCGCTCGAGCTGGCGCTCGTAGACCCGGTAGACCAGATCGCGCGCACCCATGCCGATGATGCTAGGGCTACCGCGCCGCTCGGACACGGACCGTCACCTCACGCCGGGTGAGCGAGGTGGTACGCTCACTCCCACAGCACGCCCGGGCGGCCACGTCCGGGCGTCCTTCGTGAGGCCCACCCTCGTGGCTGCGGCCCGGCTCCCCGGGAAGGGAGCCCGAACCTTCGTTCCGACGATCCGGAGTACCCGATGTCCGAGACGTGGTTGAGCCAGGAGGCCTACGACCGCCTCAACGCCGAGCTCGAGACGCTGCGTACCGAGGGCCGCGAACGCATCTCGGCGGAGATCGAGGTCGCCCGCGCCCACGGCGACCTGCGCGAGAACGCCGAGTACCACGCGGCCAAGGACGAACAGGGCAAGATGGAGGCGCGCATCCGTCAGCTCAACGAACTGCTCCGTGATGCCCGGATCGGTGAACCCGACACCACCGACGTGGCCCGCCCCGGGCTGGTGGTCGTCCTCGACATCGAGGGCGACGAGGAGACCTACCTGATCGGCAGCCGCGAGGACAGCCACAGCGATCTGGAGATCCTGTCGGCCGAGAGCCCGATGGGCCGGGCCGTCCTCGACCAGTCGGTCGGCGCTACGGTGAGCTTCACCACGCCGTCCGGGGTGGAGCTGGCGGTCACGGTCCGGGACATCCGCACCGTCTGACACCAGCCCGCGTTGCCTCACGGACCGGGGCTCGCCACGGCGGTGACGGCGGTCGCGACAGGTGGCAGGATGCGCGGTCACGTCGAGCTCGCGGACGACGTCCACCAGCTCACGGTGCAGACGGGGGTCAACGTCGTCGTGCTCCGCGACGACGACGGGGTCACCCTGGTCGACACCGGGCTGGATCGGCCCGGTCTGACCGCACGCCTCGCCCGGCTCGGCATCGCGCCCAGCGAGGTGACCCGGGTGCTGCTCACCCATGCCCATCCCGATCACACCGGCGGTGTGCATCGGCTGCGACGCAGCGGCTCGCGTGCCTCGGTGGCGATCGGCGCCGACGACCTCGACGTCGGCCGCGGGCTGGCCGAGCCGCCGGCGCCGGAGCATCTCGGCGGCCGCCTGCTGTCGCGCCTGCCGGCCCCGGGAGCCTGGGGCCATGCCCCGGCCGTCACTGACGCCACCGCGCTCGAGGACGGTCAGCGGCTGCCGATCGCGGGCGGGCTCGAGGTGGTGGCGACCCCCGGTCACACCGTCGGCCATGTCGCCTTCCATCTGCCCGCACGCAACGTGGTGATCGGCGGTGACGTGGTGTTCAACGTCTTCAGCCTCCGTCCCTCACCGGCGTTCCTGTGCTGGCGGACAGCACCCAACCTGGCCTCGGTCGCGCGCCTGGCAGCCCTCGGCGCGACCACGCTGGCACTGGCCCACGGCCAGCCGGTGACCGACGACGTGGCCGGCCGCCTGTCCCAGCTGATCGCCGACAGCTGAACCCGTGCTTGAGTCGACCCGCCGGCGGTATCACGATCCCCGACGCGTCCGACCCGTCCGGTCGCCGCCCCAGCTCCGCATCCCTGCGAGAGGGAAGGAGCTGAGGATGAGCCAGACAGAGACGCGCGACCGCCCCCAGCCGCTGTCGACCCGCCAACGACGCCGGGCCATCGCCAAGCTGGTGTTCCTGATCGCAGGAACCCTGTCACTCGCCCTGTCGGTCGGGCTCTGGTTCCTCACCGAGGACCGTGAAACGGCGATCTTCGTCGGGCTGTGGGTGCCATCACTGTTCTCGCTCGGCGCGCTCGTGGCCGCCGGGGAGGGACCAAGATGAACCCCGGCACCTTGTTCGCGATCGGCGCCGTGGTGTTCATGATGGGCGGTCTGGGGCTGGTGCTGTTCCTGCTCGACACCTTCCAGGACTGGCGGATCCGCGAGAAGCAGACCGACGAGGACACCTACCTCGATGACGAGACCGTCGGTCAGGCCCTCGGCGATCCTCGCCACCAGCGGCACTGACCGCGGCG
>SLBE01000180.1 GCA_007126465.1 Syntrophomonadaceae bacterium
ATTGACATAATATCAGTAGATTGCTATAATGTAAATGTAGCGATGTAGTGATTTGTAAGCCCAAACGAAATGGCAAACCCATCGAAAGGTGGGGACGCAAAGTTAGGGATCTACGGCCTTATATTCAAGGCTATGACTGCCCGGCTGCCGAAGTGGGTTGTTTTATTATAATAAATAATTTTGGATTATGCAGCATAAGGGAGCAGTGATCATGTATTTACTAAAAAACGAAAAAGGCCTGGCCATGCCGCTGGTGTTAGTTATTTTACTGGTTCTGGCCTTGCTGGGTGTTGCCCTCTGGAATTATAGCATGAGCGAATTGAATCAGTCAGTCAGGGATGAAAAGAGGTCAAGGGCATATTATGTAGCCAGGGCAGGAGCTGAATCTGCAGCACGGGACATAATGAACGATCCATACCCACTTACCTTGATACCAGAAGTTGGAGATTATATTGTTTCTGCTGATCTGGAATATGAACCACCAATACCTGTCGACAGTGAGTCTTCCGAAGACAAATTTGTTGGAGATATTAAGGTTGAACTAAAAAGAGTAACAGATAACAGCGTGGAAATAACTGGCACAGGTAGTGTCGATGATATATCACAAAGTGTGAGCATTGTTTTAGAAACGCAGGAAGAGTTTGATGGTGTTGTTTACTCGCATGGCAACCTGGATTTTCAACAAGGGGTTACATTATCGGGTGATATTGTATCGGGAGGCTTAGTAAGCCCGCCTGATAATTTTGATGGGACCATTAAGGAAGAAACAGAGATTAAATTTCCGGAAGCGGAGTTCACTGAAGTTCCAGACTCTTATTCTGGAACACTTACTGTTGATAAAGATGAGACTCTCAGAGTAAGTCGTACAAGCAATATTGATATAGTCGATAGCGATGGACAGGCGGGCCCTTACCAGAAAGTTTATATTGGTCATTCCGCCACATTAAAACTTGATGCTGCCGATGGCCCAGTAACTCTTGAAACCAAGATATTTGACATGCACAATAACGCAGAGATGCTTGAATTTGCTACAAGTAAAGGAAATGACTTGACTCTGATTGTTGATGAGATTGACTTAAAGCGGATTAAGGTAACAGGAGATGGGACGGCTAATATTTACGTCCGTTCCATGATTAATGTTCAAACCCCCCATGCCAATGTAGAGGACGGGGCTCTTCTCTTTGTTCGCCTTGATAAAGGCTGTATAATGGAAATCCAGGCAAACAGCAAGTTTGAAGGGCTCGTCTATGGACCCGAGGCAGTTGTTGAGATTGGCGGAAATGCTGATTTTCATGGGGCTATGATTGTAGAGCAGCTAAAAGGTAGTGGTGGTTCTTTTACAATCGGCAGTTCGGGTACTGTTATAGATCGAGGCAAGTATGGTTGGGATTTTCTGGGTTTGGATTACGGGGGCTACTGGATGGTCCACTGGTTAAGATAATGCCTGCCAGGAAGGATGGGACAAGATGGCTTACTATAATGCTATAGACTGGTTAAATAGAAATAGAAAACAGGTTATAAAGTCAGATCAGGGTTTTACATTAGTGGAACTCCTGGTGGCGATGGTAATCTTAATTATGGTTGTTTTTGCTTTTACACCCTTACTTGTGGGCAGCATAGAGCGAATTCATTATGCCGGTGATAAAAGTGAAGCACTATACCAGGGACAGTCAGAGGTTGAAGTAAACATTGCTGAGCGTACAACTGATGGAACTCATGAATTGACTTTTGAATATTTCGAAGACCCGGAACCGCATCCGGATGCGGTTCCGGATGCAATAATTAGAGTAACCGGGGGACTTGTTGATGTAGTGAAAGAAGAAGGTCGAGCTACTGCCTGGTTGAGCGGGTTTGTTCCATCCGTGCCAGCAATTAATTTATATCTTTCACCTCTGCCGCTTGTTGAAGGTTATGATGATGTTGAAATTATCGTTATGGGAAGAGATACAATAGACAATTTTGACCTTGAAAATGCTGATCCGAAGATTACTACCATATATGACAAGCATGGTTTTAAGGCGCAAGAACCTTCGTTGTATGGTTTTACTGACGACCAAAACGAACTTGTTGGTTATTACGAGAATATTCCCGGTGGTTATGACCAGTATGCTTACTTTACATTATCCGAAGGTTTGAGAAACAGCCTGAACCCCTATATGCCGACAATTAAATGGACTTTAGAAGGGAAGGATGGCGAAGACATTGAAGTTTTTGTTCACACCAGCTTACAGGTTGTCCTTCCACATGCTGCAGCTGTAGGTTCAGGCCAGAGACTGTGGATATCTCCCAACGCCTCGAATATATGGAAACTTCGTTCTCAAATGGGTTCGGGGCTCGGTACCCTTAATGATATAGTCTGGACCGGCTTTGAATATGCAGCAGTTTCTTCAAGCGGAAGGATAGCTGTGTGGAATAATAATGAGGAACCCAGGATGTCCGATCAAAGCTTTAGTGATTTAAATTCTATTACTTACGGAAACGGGCAGATGGTGGCTGTCAGCGATAACGGCCAGGTAATTACTTCATATGATGGGGACTCGTGGAATGTCAATAAAATTACTGATAATCAGTTAAATACCATTGGCTGGAACGATGAAATATTTGTCACTGCCGGTGAAAACGGAACAATATGGTCATCAACAGACGTTATTAACTGGGATTATGAAAGCCCACCAGATTCAGAAAATGTATCTTTTAAAGGTTTAGCTTACAATGGTTCATACTGGTTAGCTGTTGGTGTTGAATCCGGCCAGTCAGCAGTATATAAATCATCTGGTGATTCCTGGGAAAAACTGTTTCCAAAAGAAGTAGAGAATGGAGAAACAGTAACCCTTGGTTACCCAGGTCTGAATGATATTATCCATGACGGGTCAAAATTTGTTGCAGTTGGTGATGAAGGAACTATAATTGAATCATCAGATGGGCAGGTTTGGGAAGAGTTCAGTGATCTTAACCTTACTAATAATTTAAATGCCATTGACTGGGGTATGAGAATTAACGATGCTTTACATTACATAATAGTTGGTAATAGCGGCACAATAGTTACCTGGAATGAAACGGATGGCTGGGAGACCCAGACTGGCGCCGGTGAACAAAACATTATGGGAGTTGCCATAAGATGATCTTGAACTGTATGAAAAAGCAGGATGGCCTGAGCCTGGTAGAGTTAATGATTGCACTTTCTCTACTGGGGATTGTTCTGGCCCTGGGATTTATGTATTTCAACTTCGGGGTTCAGGCTTTCGACAGGGGCGAAAGACAGACTATCGCACAACAGGCGTCCAGAATTACGTCGGATTTTGTAACAGCCGAGCTCCGCTTTGCCAAGGAAATTGAAATTAATCCTACTGATGGTATTAGCGAATCAGGTGATGGCTATAGATACATTTATTTAGATGATAAATCTATACTTTTCAGAGATGAAAACGGGAATGATCGAATACTGGCAGATGGCCTGGCTGACAGCATTCCTTACCATATTTCTTTTACCAGCAATGTCCCTTATGATGTAGTTTATTTTTATATTACAGCTGACATGGATGAGAATAAAGATATTGGAGAGTATATTAGTATTGATGAAGAACAGGATATATGGAATTTCGATGAGCAGGGTTTGGAAGATGATGCAGCGGAGGGGTTGTATTTCTTGCAAACTAAGGTTCAGGCTTTAAATCTTGAACTGTATAAAGCATATGGACTTGATGACGAATTGATAAAATTAAATGGCAAAGGTGGCACAGTTATAAAGTATCAAGTGCCAACGCAATAGAGATTTCATCTTGACTGCAGAAAGAGTTTTGCCTGGGTGAATATTGCTAAATATTACTCCTGCAAAGAGGCAAGGAACTGTTTCCCTTATAGTTTCCGGAAACGTGCCGGTTGGTTGAGAAGGCACAATAATTCTGTAGAGAATGTATCGTCAAAAGTGTCTAAAAACTAAACTTTATGGTATAACTAATATTAGAAGAGTAAAATAATTTACGACAGATAACGTTTTACAAACCTGACGATAATAGCAAACCTGCCGAAAGGCAGGGACGCAAAACTGCGGGCCTAATTCCTCGCAAGGGATACGGCAGCCGGGTTACCGAACCGGGAATTTTTATTTTCAGGATAGCATGGCCTAAGCATAAGTTTGGAGGTGCTGTATAGAAAATTCGCTTAGCTTAACCGGTAGCTACACCGGGAATTCATTTCCGCCCGGTCACTACCTCTGAAAGTATTACCCCTACAGCATGACACATCAAACGAACAACTATATATAGAGTATCAGATTGTTTGTTCCGTGAATAAATTTTTGATGTGAAGGGAAGGTATTATGATGTATATTAACAGCTTGCTTGAAGAAGTTACCGGTCGTGGGGTTTCAGATCTGCATATTACTGCAGGGGTACCGCCAATCATCAGGGAAAGAGGTTTTCTGCGTAAGCTTGGTTCGCGTGCTCTAAATGGTGAGGACACAGAAAAAATACTTCGCCAGCTGCTCAACGAGGACCAGTTAAAGATTTTTGAAGAAAAAGGTGAAGTGGATTTTTCATATAACCTGACCGGGCTCGGATATTTCCGGGTTAACGGTTACCGTCAGCGTGGTTCAGTGGGGATAGCAATCCGGGTTTTAAACACAAAAATAGTGACTTTAAAAGAGCTGGAGATGCCTGATACATTAGCCACTATGGCAATGCGTAACCAGGGTCTGATTCTCGTAACCGGCCCGACGGGCAGCGGGAAATCGACTACCCTGGCGGCGATGACTGATCTGATCAATAGCAATAAGGAAAACCATATCATTACGCTGGAAGATCCGATCGAATATGTTCACAAACACAAAAAGAGTGTGGTTACACAGCGTGAAATTGGCCAGGATAGCAACACATTTCCGGCCGCGCTCAGGGCTGCACTGCGCCAGGATCCGGATGTAATACTCGTCGGAGAAATGCGAGATCTTGAGACAATATCTATTGCTGTTACAGCTGCAGAAACCGGACACCTGGTTCTGGCTACTCTCCATACCAACGATTCGGCCCAGTCTGTAGAAAGAATTATAGACAGTTTTCCCTCCAACCAGCAGCACCAGATTCGCACCCAGTTAGCCAATTCGCTGGTCGGTATCGTTTCACAGAGGCTGATTCCCCGCAGGGATGACTCAGGCAGGATCGCAGCAGTCGAGGTATTGCTTTGCAATAACGCGGTGCGCAATCTGATCAGGGAAGGTAAGATTCACCAGATCCCCTCAACAATGCAGATATGTGCCAGCCAGGGGATGCTTACTATGGATAAGTGTCTGCAGAACCTTTACCAAAAAGGGAAAATTAGCAAAGATATAGTCCTTGAGTACGCCAGGGATGATGAAGCGATGCACTCATTTTTCAAAAGCAGCTGCATTGCATAGCTGAACTATGTATTAACCCTAAAGCACTTCGGTTCATCTGTATAGGTTATTATAGAATGTAACAGAAGAAAAATAAGTGGCAAAAAAGGTACTTTAATCTTACAATAATAGTATCCACAAGGAATGGAGTGGTTTAGGTGAACCTTGACCATTTAAGTCGCGAAAAGCTTGAAGAGCTGCTAATTGATTTTGCCAAACGGTGGCTGGCCCACGATGGGCTGTGGTTTCAGCAGGTTGAGAAGATTTATGGTATGGAGGAAGCGATAAAGCTTGATGCCGGGGCCTGGGAAAAGTTTACTGTAGTTGAAGCCAAGAGGATTATGGGCTTTCTCAACATGGAGCCGGGAGGTGGACTCCCTGCCCTTAAAGAAGCCCTGAATTATCGTCTGTACAGCTTTATTAATAAGCAGGTAATAGATCAACCTGATCAGCATACCCTTATTTTTAAGATGGTAGACTGCCGTGTGCAATCAGCACGGAAGAGAAAGAATATGCCGGAGTTCCCATGCCGCCCGGTTGGCCTGGTAGAATACAGCGGATTTGCTTCTACCATTGATCCTCGTATAAAAACAAAATGTATACACTGTCCACCGGAAGATCACCCTGAAGAAAGCTACTGTGCCTGGGAATTTACAATCGACCACTGAGCTTAATGAACAGTGCTCTTTTTTGTCCGAAAAATTCTAATATGTTATAATCGGCATACAAAAGCTTAGTAACAAAAGTAGATAGTTTTAAGTTGTGAAGGGAGGCATGACAGGTATGAGTGTAAACTTTAATCCGGTTGTGCCTAAAGCTGCTTATTTACGAGATATTTACTTTGGACAGAATGAAAATGAAAACAACTCCAATCGACCTGAAGCAGAACGCAGGGAATCGGAAAATAGATCTTCGGGAATCATTAATCAGCCTGATACTTTAACCATTTCCGACGAGGCGCAGCGTATGCAGCGCTTAAGTGAAATGGCAAACATTCATGATGCTACTCTTGGGCAGCAACGTGAAATGTACAGACCGGGGCTTGAGCAAACTGAAATCCGCTCGGAAACCGGTCTTGAAGAACCACGTGAAACCGGCCACGAAATTATCCGTGAAAATGAAATGCCTGTAAATAAACAGCAAGAAGAACCGGTTCTGAGAGAAGAGGAAGGGATTAGGGAAAACCCTGTCAGACCGGAACAGGCCGTACAGGATCAGCGTCCACCACTTGAAGAGACAAGCTTCGGCGAAGCTGAAACAAGAGCCCGCAGCAGTGAAGATATGAGAGCTGCCGAGGCCAATATAAAGACCTTTAGCAGTTCAAGCCTGGTCCAGGCATATGCCACTGCTGCAAATGTGACCCAGGCCAGTTTTACAATCAATTATAAGGTTTAGCAATTAATAATTGAGTAGCCTGTTTGCTAACTTTTAACTGCTTGCTCAATAAGTTAACAGGTTAGCAGTCAGGCTTATTTTTATGAGAAGAAGGGGAGTATAAACAACGTGACGGATAACAGGACAACCTACCTGGGAGAGTACCTGGTTAAAAAAGAGGTTATAACCAGGGAGCAGTTGAAGAAGGCTCTGCAGGTTCAGGAGGAGCGGACAAAGCGTGGAGAACAGGTCTACCTGGGCAATATCATTGTTGAACTGGGCTACTGCAGCGATGAAGTTATCGCAAAAGTTTTAGCAAGTAAGTTCGAAGTTCCCTACTTTAACGTTGAAGACACTGAAATTACTGAGAAAGTAATTAATATGATTCCCCGCAGAACTGCCAATAGGTACAAGGTATTTCCGCTCAAATTAGAAGGAAACCAATTGATTGTTGCGATGATGAATCCGATAGATTACTCTGCCCTGGATGATTTGAACATTGTGACGGGCAAAGAAGTAAAACCTGTAATGATCAAGGACAGAGACCTGAAAAAGTTAATTGCCAAGGTCAGCGAAAAGTATTCTCGTGATATTGAAAGCTTCGAATATTTTAAGTACTCAAGCCGCAGCAAATCTGAAAGAACCAGGAGCGGCCGGTTAAATATTACCGTGACAGGGAGCAATGATGGCAGTCCGGTGGTCCAGCTACTGAATAAGATCCTTAACCTGGCAGTGCAGGAAAGGGCAAATGATGTTCACATTGAACCGCAAAAAGATAAAATCAATATTAGATTCCGCATTGATGGAGTAATTCGTAACCGGTTAAGTATTGCCCTTGACTACCATGAAGCTCTTGTATCAAGGATTAAAGTACTTGGCAACATGGATATAACCGATAGCCGCTCACCACAGGATGGAAGGATTTCAGTCGAAAATGATGGTGAGCATATTGATATCAGGGCTGCTTCAATTCCATCTTATTATGGAGAAAGGGTAACCCTGCGCATGCTATTCAGCGAACCCGGTCTTTTGAAGATGACCAGCCTGGGTATGGAGAAAGATCAACTGGCTAAAATGAAAAGGATTATACGCTACCCACATGGCTGTATCTTGCTGTGCGGCCCAACTGGAAGCGGGAAGAGTACTACCCTTTATTCGGTTTTGACGGAGATCAACGATGACCAAACAAATATTATGACAGTAGAGGACCCTATTGAAAGAGTGATTGACGGTATTAACCAGGTTCAGTATAACCGAAAAGCCGGTATTACTTTTTCAAGCAGTTTGTCTTCCATGCTGCGCAGCCATCCTGATGTAATCATGGTTGGTGAAATCAGGGATGCTGAAACAGGCGCTATGGTGACCGAAGCTGCATTAACAGGGCACCTGGTCATGTCAACCATCCATGCCAGCGACTCATCAAAAGGGATTCTTCACCTGATGGATATGGGAGTTGAACCGTACCTGGTTGAATCTTCTTTGACCTGCGTTGTTGCGCAGAGGCTTCTCCGCAGACTTTGTGCCAGTTGCAAGGTCAAGAATACGGTATCCCGTGAAAAATTACTAAAGTATTTGCCTGATTTTCCGCTTGATGACGGGAATACTATAGAGCTTTACGAATCAAAGGGCTGCACTTTATGTGATAATACAGGATATGTTGGCCGGACCGGTGTTTTTGAAATTCTCATGATCAGTGACAATATCAGGAGCGCCATTAAAGATACCCAATCTGCTACAAAGATTAACGGGATTGCCGTAGCAGAAGGCATGGTCCCCATGCGCTTAAACGCTTTACAAAAAGTTAAAGAGGGAATCAGCTCGCTGGAAGAATTTCACAGGCTTTTTATTTAAGCTTTAATGCTAACTTATTAGCGTATTGCAACCAAGATTTGCCGCTATTTTAAAGTAAAAGGCGCCATCGGTAATGTACAGCTTTTATTGCAGCCGGACTTTTTTGAGTACAACGCTATAGCGTGGCAAAAGCAAGTCCGGGATTTCTGAGACAGTGTCCAGCCTTTTTCCCAGGCCGTAAGCCGAGATGATACATAAGAGGGTTGTGTGGTAGCGCAGTTACTTGTGTGCATCATATATATTCCACGCTCCTTGACTTCAACAAATGTTATGGAAGCTGAACCTTATTTGTTTAGTTAGCAGCTGCTATCAATGTTAATACCAGCTAACTTGTTTATCAAGTAGTTAAATAAAGAATTTTTTTATGAAATTTGCAATTTATTTTGACAAAATGGAAATCTTAAACTATAATATGGTTTAAGTTGGTAAAATAGAGATCAAATTGTAAAAAGATTTTTAGACAGAGAGATATATATAGAGATAGAACCAAAAGAAAGTCATCTTTTCATCAGGGAGGAAATGAAAATATGCGGAACTCTATTTGCGTTGTACTCTTGGTGTTTTTTGTAACCCTGGCTGTGGGCAGTACTGCCCTTGCTGAGCCGGGGTCTTTTACGTACAGGAAGTATTATGACGTTAACGGTATTATTTTAATGAAAATCCAGGCTGGAAGCGATTATGATCAATCCGGTCAGCACAAATCACTGGTTCGCGGTGTGGGCCAGCTGCAAAGATATGACTACATTGCGATGAGCAAATATGGCATGATAGTAGATACTGATAATATCTGGACAGCAGACCCTGATTCGCTCAGAGGTATGGAAGTTGCCGGCACTTTCAGGTTACATGATCAGTATGAAGGTGAAGAAACTGAAGGAGAAAATGGAGATTCAATCCCGCCTGCAGATTCACCGCAGATATTTGCGGTCAGCGTTGATGCAGATAGCGGGGAAAGCGGGCAGATGTCGCAGGGTATCAGGGTTGATTCAAGCGGCGAGCACAATTTCTTCTCAATTGATCAACACGCCCAGACATCAGAAGGTACGGTCAAGCGTTATATAGATATAACCGACCCTGCTTCAGGAGCCTATCTATTTGAAGACTCGAAGATAGTAGGCCGGGTTAATATAACCGAAATGCTTAATTCCAGCGATCCAGATGAAGATTTTATCATTACAACTGCTTCGTCTATGTTTGATGAGAATAATCAAGAAGAACAGCGTGCAGATGAAGGAACTGAGCTACTTGCAGATGTTGATCAAATGGCAGTTTTAGGTGAAAGCATTGATTACGGTGGAGAAGAAGAACCGGCCCTGGTTATAGACGGGGCAGAAATATTCAAATCGGTGGTTCCTTTGGGGACAGAAATAGATCAGCTGGGTCTTGATGAAGAAATAGTTTTTCAGTCAGACCTGATCATGATTAAGGATATTTATGTTAAGTGGGATGATCAGCTCTTTGGCGAATATGATCCATACCAGGAAGGCTCCTACACCTTTGCCGGAGAACTTATATTCCCCGATACCGTGGCTTATGATGATAAAGTATTTATTTTCCACGTGGTTCATGTTGTGGAGGATGTAGAAGCATTTCAATCAGAGCAACTCGAAGACCCGGTACATCGGGGAGAGAATGGAGAAGACGAGGATACCGATGAAGAGTCCGACCGCTAAGAGAAGCATGGGCTCCAGCATGGTACCCAAACGCTCTACTATATACGATACTTCTTTTTCATAGTATTTAGCGGCCTGTTCAAGGGTCTGATCAAGCGTGCCGGTTTCTTCGCCGACCCGAACCATTTCTACCAGTAAAGGCGGAAAGCAGCTTTTGCCTGTCATCGGGGCGGCCATAGTTTCACCATTATTCAAAGCTGCAGAAATATCCCTGATTGCAGCTGTCAGGATTGAGTTGTCAATAACGCTATCGGTAATTTTCAATGCAGCATGCAGAGAGACTCCTCCCGTTATCAGTGTACCGAGGGTTCGGGCAAAGCGGGCGGTAATAACATAGCCATATATTTTCCCGATCAAGGGCAGGCTAAGGCGCAGGTAATCTGCTAAAAGCCTGCCTTTTTTTGTGTTTATACTTAATTTCAGCAGAATGATGATGCCCAAAGCAATGACCGGCAAAAGGTAACGGTTGGCAATAATAAATTCACCGGTTGAGAGCATAATTAAACTGAAATAGGGCATTTCCATACCCATGGCACTAAAAATGCCGGCAAACTGGGGCAGGACAAATATGACCATAATTGAAATAGCTATCAGGGCTACTATTGTTATAAATAAGGGATATGCGGTAGCTGAACGTATTTTTTCCTCGAGATCGTGCTGTTTTTCAAAGTGTTCTGCTATGCGTTCCATGATTGAGTCAAGCATCCCGCTGGCTTCCCCTGCGGCAACCATATTTACCAGAAGCGGCGGGAAAAAATTATCCTGCTGTCTTAAGGCAGAGGCAAAATCACTACCTTCTTCAATGGCAGTGGCCGCAGCTTTGATTCTTTTTTTAAAGGCCTTGTTTTCCATCTGCATGGAAATGGTATTTAGAGCCTGGATAATAGAAATTCCCGCCTTAATCATTGCTGAAAGCTGGTAACAAAAGGTCATCAAATCACGGCTGCTGTATTGGCGAAGTCCAAGTTTTCTAAAAAGCGCTAACAAAGCATTTTTACTAAACAGATCAGTCAGGCGCTCTTCCTTGATATCAAGCGGGATCAACCCTTTTGTCCGGATCGCCTTGCTGACAGTACGGCTGCAATCGGCGCGAATCGCCCCGCTTGTTTTGCTGCCTTCCTGGTCCAGCGCCGTATAACGGTATGTTTTTTCCATCAAAATATTCCTCCACCAGTTTGAGCTGATCCTTCCGGATGGTAGAATAGAAGCTGTAGTTGTAATTCCATTTCAACATCCGAACCGTCCGGGTTATTCCAGGTTAAGTAATCGAAGCTGATAATATTCGGTAACTTTTCTATCTGTTCCTGAAAATCAAGCAGGTGAAAAGGCGCAGCAGTAGTTTTTAGCTGCATGAATACGGCGGCGTGTTGATCATAATAAATTGTGTCACCAATACGCAGTGAATTAATTGTGACCGCTTTATCTGCCAGAAAAGTTTCCATTTCGTTTAAAACCCGGGGTAGAGATTCAAGGTCAGGTAAAATGTTCATCAGCTGTTCATGTTGTTCTTTTTCTTTTAAGAACGTTTCTTCCAGGGTTGCGCCCTCTTCAATAAGGCTTAACAGTATTGCTTGTTCATCTCTTAAACTGCCTGTGCTGCTGCGGATACTGTTAAGTTCATCTAGCAGGCTTTTGCCCGCGACGTGCCAGCCGATGAAATACAACGCTGCCATAAGAAATATAATAATAAGCAGTTGTTCCCGTTTACTGAGCGACAATTTTTTCAGGGTTATCATCTGGTCCATCTCCCGTTGACAGCTGCGTAGTAATTTTAAAGGTATAGTTTTGATC
This sequence comes from Syntrophomonadaceae bacterium, assembly GCA_007126465.1. Lineage (GTDB taxonomy): Bacteria > Bacillota > Dethiobacteria > DTU022 > DTU022 > T3SED10-7. The sequence continues at coordinate 12,058 of SLBE01000180.1, forward strand.
GGAGTTCAAGGTCAATATGTTTAGCTCTGTTAGTCCGAAAATAGGAACACTTGAAAGGTTTTGACGATACCTGGCAGGTGCGTGCATGTTGGAGCTGGTGCCGTCAATCTTAATTGAGCCGCCAGGGGTAATCTCAATCCCGGTGATCGTTATTTGTGCCGGTGCTCTGGCATGAAGTAAATGAAGGGCTGTTGACCACTTATTATGAACAGGCTCTAGCCGGTCAATAACCTGTTTCCTTGTATCGATATTTTCAAGCTCCGAGGTCATGTTCAGCATAGGCTCGGCTTCCTGGCGCAGTATGATCATTTCTTTTTCCAGTGTAGTGGCCTGGTTTGCAAGCAGCTGATGGTAATGATACAGGCCGTAATAAAAGAAAAACGGGGTAAAGATCAATGAAATTAACAGGATTTTCATTAGAGACCTTTTCTTGTGGAAAAGCTCCCGGCTGATATACACCGGGCTTCGCAGATCAAGATCATAGCTCAATTACTCCACCCCCTTAGAGCTAAACCATGGGCAAGTGGGAAAAAGATATCTTCACGGTTTTGGGCGCTACCATTTTTACTGCCGGGCTGGTTAATATTAATTAAAGGGTTATACAAAAACTGTTTTATCTGCAGGTGCTTTTCAATTAAAGCTCTCAGGCCGGGTATAAAGGCCCCGCCGCCGCTAAAGTGCAGCTGCTGCAGAACAGGTTCAGTTTCTCCATACTGATCAAGCCAGGTATTGAGAGTTTGTTCAATTTTCATTGCCAGCTGCTTGCAGGCGGGTATCAGCATTTTTTTATCGGCCGTGGTTGTGCTGTTAAAAAGATGTTTCTCAGCATCCCCGGCGCTGCACATATGCTTATCCTGCAGGATGCGAATAAAATTATATGTTCCAAGTTTAATACTGCGGTAAAAAAGCAGTTCGTCTTCACCGGTAATCAACACTGCGCTATTGTAATACCCGATATAAATCAGAGCAGCCGGTTTGCTCCGGGAAGGTATTATCGCAGGATCTGTTTCATTGAGATAGATCTGCCGGGAATTTGCCGTATTAAAGGACCGGAAGAGGGAAAGTGGCTCAACTTCCAGGGCGCCGCATTTAAGACCTGCCAGATCAAGTATATCGGTGTATTTTTCGGCGGTGTTTTTGCTGGTCACTGCAAGGATATAATCACGTTCTTTGTTATCATTTGCGGAAAATCTATTTTGCAAACAGTAGTCAAACACAATTTCCTCTTCTTCGGCCTGGGGTAAACTCTGCAAAGCTTCCCAGTACATTGCTTTATTTAATGCACGACTGCCCATCAGCGGCAGCCTGACCGTGCGAAAAGAAAATGCCTGGGGATTAAGGCTGAGATTAACATGAATGTCATGCCAGCCCTTTGTGTTGATCACTGTCCTGATTTTCCGGGCCAGCAGATCCGGATTTGCCGGTACTCCAGCTTCAAAAGCGCCTTCCGGGGTACGGCCGATGAAACTTTTATTTACCGACAACTTACCCTTATGATTATGAAGCTGTATCATTTTTATCATGGCACTACCCAGATCAAGGCCGATGGAGGAGTATTTATTCCGAAGGGCAGCTGATTTCTTCTTTTTTCTTATCGCTTTTTCTGCAATTGCAGGCATCGCATCACTCTCCCAACCATTTAATTATTACCGGACCTTTCACGGGATCCTTTTCTACAAGCATTTTCAAGGTCAGGCTGTAACTGTCAAGCTTCCCTTCAGCAACAATTAATCGCTTTTCCGGGGCAGTATCAATGAAGTTGACCGTAAATGTACCTTCACCTAGACTTCCGCAAATAATTCCCTGGTAATAAAAGTCGCTTTGCAGGATGGTGAAGCCTGCTTCGAGGCCTGATTCGGCCAGGTAATATTTTGTAACGTCCTGGCTGTAATAATCAGAAATGACTTTGTCATTCAGGCTGTAGTTCAATAAAGCTGCGCCAAAGGCCAGCAAGGCAGCCGAAAAGATCAGGACCAGGGGCAGGGCCATCCCGTGCTGATTATATTTCAGCTCAAAAGTTTTAGTGCATCTCTTTAGCATCTAAGTACCTCAGGGCAGGTTACGTGGACGAATGCTGTCGCTCAGGGTTACCCGGCAACCGTCTGCCTCAGCAGTCAG
>SLBE01000133.1 GCA_007126465.1 Syntrophomonadaceae bacterium
CCCGCTGCAGAACAGGCTCGGATACGCCATCTTTCAGGTGACCGGCCACGTTGGACACCAACCGGTCACGCTGATCATCGTTCATGACCTCGCGCACCAGGGTGCCCGGTTGGCCGAAATCGTCATCGTCCTTGCGCAAGGTGTAGGCGGCGCGGACAAACTCCCCATCGGCACTCCAGACAGCCTCTTCAGGATACTTCTTCGGGTCGGCCTCGGGACCGCCCTTGGAGTTGGGTGCATAGACCGGGTCGGAGACATTATCAATTCTCATCTTGCCACCCTTGCTGTAACTGTGCACCGAGCTCTTCGGACGGTTAACCGGTATCTGCTTGTAGTTGACGCCCAGGCGTGCCCGGTGAGCGTCGGCGTAGGAAACCAGGCGGGCAAGCAGCATTTTGTCCGGGCTGGGACCGATCCCCGGGATTAGACTGTTCGGCTCGAATGCAGCCTGCTCTATCTCACTGTGAAAATCGCCGGGATTGCGATTAAGCGTGAGCCGTCCCACTTCATGGAGGGGGTAGTCCCCATGAGGCCAGACCTTGGTAAGATCAAACGGGTTAAACCGGTAGGTCTCAGCTTCTTTAAAGGGCATGATCTGGACTTTCAGAGTCCAGCTGGGGAAATCCCCCTGCTTGATCGCATTAAATAGGTCGCGGCGGTGGTAGTCGGCATCTTCACCGGCAATCCGGTCGGCCTCCTCCTGGGTGAGGTATTCAATGCCCTGGTCGGTCTTGAAGTGGTATTTCACCCAGAATCGCTCGCCCTTGGCATTGACCCACATATAAGTGTGGCTCGTGTAGCCGTTCATATGCCGATAGCTCCTGGGGACCCCGCGGTCGCTCATCAGTATGGTGACCTGATGGGCAGTTTCGGGCGACAGGGTCCAGAAATCCCACTGCATGTCGTTATCCCGCAGTCCGCTGTCCGCGCGGCGCTTCTGGGAGTGAATAAAGTGCTGGAATTTCATCGGATCTCGCACGAAGAAAACAGGTGTGTTATTCCCCACCATATCGTAGTTGCCATCGTTGGTGTAGAACTTGAGGGCAAAGCCACGTACGTCCCTCCAGGTGTCGGGGCTACCGCTTTCACCGGCTACCGTGGAAAACCTGGCCAGCACTTCGGTCTTCGTACCCGGTTGGAATACACTGGCCTTGGTATAGGCACTGACGTCCCCGGTTACTTCAAAATGTCCGAAGGCTCCCGAGCCCTTAGCATGGGGCTGGCGGTCCGGGATCATCTCACGGTTAAAGTTGGCCATCTGTTCAAATAGGTAATGATCTTGTAGCAGAACGGGTCCGTCGGGTCCAACGGTAAGGGAAAATTCGTCGCTGGATACAGGATTACCAGCATCATTAGTTGTAGGCTTACGGTCCTTCTCGCTCATTATATTACCTCCTTGTAAAATCGAAATAGTTTTTCTATTTAGTTTATAATACTACACTTTCCTGCGGCAGATCAAGCATTCCTGGATCATGGTTCTTTGTGCTGTACAGCAAAATGCGAGCCTGTTTAAGGCTCGCATGTTTTAGCTCTTTAATTGGTGGAGGCGGCGGGAGTCGAACCCGCGTCCGAAGGCTCAGCTACAGGAGTTTCTACAAGCTTAGTTCCGGCTTTAGGTTTCGCGCTGCTGGCTCCCCGGAACAGGATCCTTTAGCGCTAGTCCCTTTAGAATTCCCGTTATCGCGGTGGGACAGCCGCTGCAACGGTAGACCGGTTAATTGACACCCCTGATCTTTCCCCCGGCCGAGGAAAGGAGGGATGCGCTACTTTTTATTAAGCAGCGAGTGCGTAATTCGGTTTGGCGTTTATAGCCGTTCCATGTTTTATCCAGGTCATGGTCCTGGACTTGCCACTCCTGCGTCTACAACCCCCGTCGAATCCAAAACGCCCCCAAGTCTTAAAAATCTTTTCCTTTAACTACATATATATTATACCTGTAAAACTGGCTTTTTTCAACATCCGGCAGGATTATTCTTCCTTTTGCCTGCGCCGAAATTCTCTTTCAATCTCACGCTTACTGTCCCGCTCGGCTATATCACGCCTCTTGTCATACTGTTTTTTGCCCCTGGCCAGTCCCAGCTCAATTTTAACCAGGCCACGGGTAAGGTATATTTTTAGCGGAATCAGGGCGAGACCTTTTTCCTGGGTTTTACCGGCCAGGCGCCCAATTTCAGATTTATGCATCAATAGCTTCCGAACTCGCAGCGGATCGTGATTATAGCGATTGCCGGGATCATAAGGGCTGATATGCATATTGTAGAGAAACAGCTCGCTTCCCTCAACCCGGGCATAACTATCCTTTAGGTTAACACGGCTGTTACGAATAGATTTAACCTCTGTTCCGGTCAAAACAATCCCGGCTTCATAGGCTTCTTCAATATGATAGTCGTGCCAGGCTTTGCGATTTTTACTGATTACTTTTTCCACTGTCTATGATCCCGCCGTTCTACAGGTTAAAATATCCTTATTATATTGCAACTACCCAGCCTGCTTAAGAAAGCTGAAGCGAGCATAAAGTGCAGGCATGGAAATGCCGGTGAAACTAAACCGGTGCAGTTCCAGCCTTAACGATCAGCAAGCGAAGTTTTCTTAAGCAGGCTGATCAGTGGCATTATTTTTTATTACAAAGGGTTTCCCCATTCTTCAGCATAAACAATTTCTTTTAAATCCTTGCGAGGTTTCTCTGAAGGCTGCTTTTCCGGAACACCAAGTGGTGTCAGACCAACAATTCTCTGATCTTCAGGTACAGAACAAGCTTCCCGCGCTTTATCTTCATCAAACCAGGCTACCCAGCAGGTTCCCAGGCCTTCGGCATGAGCGGCCAGCATCAGCTGCTGCATGGCCAACCCGGCATCAAGCAGGTAATATTCTTTGTCGTCCTGCTTCCCCGACTCTGCAGGATCGGCACAAAGGACCAGAACAACTGGTGCGGTTTCTCCCACCGCTTTCCTGGCAGGGTTATTCTCAGGCATGCTTTCTGCCAGTTTTTTCTTTTTTTCAGGATCCCGAACCACGATAAATGTCCAGCACTGCTGGTTACTCCATGAGGGGGCAATCCGGGCCGCTTCCAGAACTTTTTCCAGCTTATCTGCACCCACATCTTCATTGTTGTACTTTCTTACACTGCGCCTGTTTTTTAAAACTTCATAAAGCTCCATAGGACATACCTCCCAAATTTATAATTTTATCAATAGAAAAGTTGTCAACAACCCCGTGCCCTTGACAACCCTTGGCAATTTTTAGTTTTCCGGGGCAGGGGCGAAGGTGACTTTGCCTTCTTCGCGGTTCGCCTTTACTACCTGCACATCAATTATATCACCGAGGCGATAATTCTTCCGGGTTCGCTCACCGGTGAGGGATGCGGCCTTCTCGTTGTAGAAGAAATAATCATCACCTAAATCACCAATCGGAATCATTCCTTCTACGGTATTATCCAGTTCTACAAATATCCCGAAATTAGCTACTCCGTTAATAATACCGGTATATATTTCTCCAATTTTTTGTTCCATGTACTGAGCTTTTTTCACCTCGATACTGGCTCGCTCCGCTTCAACTGCCGCCCTCTCTCTTTCCGATGACTGCTCGGCAATACCGGGCAGGCGGGATTGCAGGCGGCTGATTTTTTCCTGAGTAATACCGCCGTCAAGGTGCTGTTTTAAAATGCGGTGCACCATCAGGTCGGGATAACGCCTGATTGGTGAAGTAAAGTGACAGTAGCATTTTGAAGCCAGTCCAAAGTGCCCGTCATTTGTCGCACTATAACGGGCCTGGGGCAGTGAGCGCAGCACCAGGTAGCGGACCAGTCTTTCGTTAGGTTCGCCCTTCGTATCTTCGAGCAATTTATTTAAATGTTTCGGCTTGAGGACCTTGATGTTCCTGGCCGCCTTGATATTCATCAGGGTTAGCGTTTCTCTTAGCATCAACAATTTTTCTTCGGTTGGCACGGCATGAACCCGGTAAACGCAGGGCACTTCACTCTCACTCAGATAAGAAGCCACTGTTTCGTTACAGTAAATCATGAATTCTTCGATCAGCGATTCGGACCGGCCCATGGTCCGTTTTTCTATCGCTTGAGGGATACCATCGTCATCTGTTATAATGCGGGCTTCCGGCAGGTCAAGATCAAGGGTTCCCCTCTCTGCGCGGCGCTGTCTCAATATTGCGGCCAGACGATCCATCCTGTCAATCATTTCCGGCACTGCTGCATCCTTAAAAGCCGATTCACCTTTTTCTTTTTCCAGGTAAGCTTCAACCTGCTTATAGGTCAGGCGCTCAGCCACCCTGATCACACTGGTTGTATAGTCAGCAGCAACCATATCTCCACTGCTGTCTATATCCATGAAAACAGAAACCGCCAGGCGATCTTTATCTGCCTGCAGGCTGCAAAGATTCTCAGATAGAGTCGGGGGCAGCATATGAATGACCCGATCAACCAGGTATATACTAGTTCCCCGCTTCAGGGCTTCACGATCCAGGGGCTTGCCCGAGCGAACGTAATGTGAGACATCGGCTATATGAACACCAAGACGCAAATTCCCTTCTTCAGTTTCTTCGAGTGAAACGGCATCATCAAAATCTTTGGCCGTTTCATCATCGATAGTAACCATTTTCAGATCGCGCAAATCTCTGCGCCCTGCTTCTTCCAGCTGCTGAGTGATTTTATCTTCACCTGGCAGTGCTTCTACTTCATTTAATACTTTTGCGGGGTGCTCACCCGGCAGCTCATAACGATGCTTGAAAGCCAGGCGTTCCGTTTGAATGCTGCCGGGAGAACCAAGGTGATCAACTACCCGGCCGCGGGAAGGCATCCTGCCATGCACCCACTCTTCAACTTCGACGATTACTTTATCTCCCGGTTCAACCTGCTTCACATTCTTTGCAGAAACCTGGACTTCACCGGGATAACGTTGATCATCCGGAACAACATAATACTTTTTGCCTTTACGCTGCAGGGTCCCAACCAGGCGGCGCTGACCACGCTTGATAATACCAATCACGGTACCTTCCCGGCGGCGCTTCTCTTTTCTTTTTTTGTCTACCTGAACAACAACCCTGTCCCCATGGGCAGCGTTTTTCAATTTCTCGGAACTGATAAAGACGTCTTCTTCCTGGAGGTCCGGGCGGAGAAAAGCAAAGCCGCGGCGGTTACCCTCCAATACTCCCGTAACATAGCCCAGCCTTTCCGGTAAGCCGTAACGGCCGCTTCCGGTTTGAACTAGAAGACCCTCATCTAGCATCTTCTTTATTTCACCAAGGACTATATTTTGATCATGTTTTTGCATCCCGAGCTCATTTATAACCTGGGGCAGAGTCAATGATTTTTGCTTGTGGCTCTTAAGGACTTCCTGAATCCTTTCCCGCAACTTCCCGGATACATTAATTCTCTTCTTCATTAAAATGTTACAACTCCTTAAACAGCAGAACTTATACTATTAATTATAGATCTGATTTCTCTAAATGAAAAGGCAGGGATGCTTTTTAGCTCCCCTGCCGGTTTTACCTGCCAGTATTTTACTAAAAAATTATTCAACCACTACAAGTGCAATCGTCAAAAGCATAAAAGCTATCGCGACATAAGTTGTTACCTTACCCAGCTTCTCATCAAGGCCTTTTTTCTTGCCAACCAGGGATTGCGCTCCCCCGGCTATCGCGCCAAGTCCGGCGCTGCGGCCTGACTGAAGCAGCACACTGGCAATAAGGGCGAGACATAAAATTAAGTATATTATTGTTAAGACCGTTCCCAGCATTTGAAATTACCCCCATTAACTCTTCACTTATCAGCAAACGATATTCTAACATAAAAAATCCATTTTGTAAAACAAATTAAAGGGTTTTTACCATTTTGCCGGCATAGCGGGCTGACCGGCCCAGCTGTTCCTCAATCCGCAGCAGCTGGTTGTATTTTTCGACCCGGTCTATCCGTGAAGGTGCACCGGTTTTGATCATCCCGGAATTAGTTCCTACCGCCAGGTCGGCTATGAAGCTGTCTGCCGTTTCACCGGAACGGTGCGAAACCATACAGGTATACGCGGCCCGCCGGGCTATGGCCATGGCATCCAGGGTTTCTGTCAGGGTGCCAATCTGGTTGAGTTTAATTAAGATCGAGTTGGCAGTTGCATTATCAATGCCCCTGCGTAATCTTTCCGGGTTGGTCACAAATAGATCATCGCCAATTAGCATCAATTCAGAACCGAGCTCTTTGGTCAGGGTGCGCCATCCCTCCCAGTCATCTTCATCAAGGCCATCTTCAATGCTGATCAGCGGGAATTTCTCGGCCAGGTTTTTGTAGTAAGCAGTCAGTTCCCCGGCGCTAAGCGATTTTCCTTCCAGGTTATAAACTCCATCGTTGTAGAATTCACTGGCGGCAGCATCCAGGGCCAGGGCTACCTGTTCGCCGGGTTGATAACCTGCCCTGGTGATAGCTTCGATAATCAGATCAAGGGCTGCTTCACTGGAGTCAAGATTAGGGGCAAAACCGCCTTCGTCTCCAACGTTTGTGTTAAGGCCCTGTGACTGCAATATTTTCTTCAGGTGATGAAACACTTCGGCTCCCATTTGCAGGGCGCTGCTAAATGATTCTGCTCCAAGGGGCACAATCATAAATTCCTGGATGTCCATATTGTTGTCAGCATGCTCCCCGCCATTTAAGATATTCATAAAAGGAACCGGCAGGGTTAAAGCATCAAGCCCGCCGATATAACGGTAGAGCGGCAGGTCGAGCATGGAAGTGGCCGCCCTGGCCAGGGCCAGGGAAACACCCAGGATTGCATTTGCGCCAAGCCTGGATTTATTATCTGTCCCATCGAGATCAAGCATCAATCGGTCCAGGCCGCTCTGGTCAAGGACATCCTGATCAGTTAGCTCGGGGGTAAGAATTTCGTTAACATGGCGCACAGCTGATTGAACACCCTTCCCAAGGTAGCGCTGCTCGTCCCCGTCACGGAGTTCAACTGCTTCGAAGGCGCCTGTAGAAGCTCCTGAAGGAACAGCTGCCCTCCCTGTCCAGCCACCCTGAAGCAGTACGTCAACTTCAAGAGTCGGGTTTCCTCTCGAATCAAGGATTTCCCTCGCTTTAACTGTTTTTATTCTTTCTTCCATCTTATCCCTCCTCCTCTTTCCCGGTCAGCATACTTGTCCCGCTCATTTCCTGCGGCTGTTTCAGCCCGGCCAGCTCCAAAATAGTCGGAGCAACATCGGCAAGTATACCTTTATCTCTTAGAGCATATTTTTCCGGGCTAATCAAAATGAAAGGAACAGGATTTCCACTGTGCGCGGTCAGAGTTTCTCCTTGATCATTCTTCATTTCTTCAGCATTACCATGATCGGCAGTAATCAGCATCTGCCAGCCCCTTTTTAAGGCTTCCTTCGCAACTGCACCCACACCCTGGTCTACTGTCTCAACAGCTTTAACTGCAGCATCCATAATACCGGAGTGTCCGACCATGTCAGCGTTGGCGTAATTTGCCACAACCAGGTGGTGCCTGTCCTGTTCCAGGGTTTGAATTATTTTTTCCGTTAACTCCGGGGCACTCATCTCCGGCTGCAAGTCATAGGTTGCAACCTGCGGCGAAGGAACCAGGATCCTTTCTTCACCGTCAAAAACCTTCTCCCTGCCCCCATTAAAAAAGAAGGTGACATGGGCATACTTCTCCGTCTCAGCAATTCTCATCTGGCTCAGACTGCTGCGAGAATATACTTCGCCCAGGGTCATAATAAGATCGTCTATCGTAAAAGCCGCCGGCAGTGGCAGTTCCCGGTCATATTCAGTCATGGTAGCAATATAGGGCCTCGGTGGTTCAGGCCCGCGATCGAAATGGCTGAATTCCTCAGATGCCAGGGCCCGGCTAATCTGGCGGACCCGGTCAGGCCTGAAGTTAAAGAAAATCATACTATCATCACTCTGCACAGTGGTTAAAGGCTGTTCTTCACCATCGACAATAACCGTAGGCTGCACAAACTCGTCAGCCTCACCCCGATCGTAAGCCTCATCAAGGGCGATGAGCGCATCAGGGGCAGTGAGCCCTTTGCCTTCCGTATAAGCCCGGTAAGCCCGTTCTACACGGTCCCAGCGGCGATCGCGATCCATGGCATAATAACGGCCCGATATGGTGGCAATTCGGCCATTCCCATGTTCTTTGCCAAGCTCTTCGAGCTTTTCCAGGAAAGGTCTTGCCCCATAAGGAATTGTATCCCGCCCGTCAAGGATTGCATGAACGTAGACTTTCTCAACTTTTTTACTGCGAGCCATCTCCAGCAGGGCCAGGAGGTGCCCGAAGTGGCTGTGCACACCTCCATCGGAAACCAGGCCGATCAGGTGCAGCACACTCTGCTTTTCTTTAACCTGTTCCATTGCTTCAGAGAGAACCTGGTTTTCATAGAATTCCCCTGTCTCAATACACTTTCCGATCCTGGTCAATTCCTGGTAAACAATCCTGCCGGCCCCAAGATTGAGATGACCAACCTCGGAGTTGCCCATCTGGCCATCGGGCAAACCGACAGCTTCTCCTGAAGCGTCGAGCAGGGAAAAGGGATATTCCTTTTGGAAGCGGTCCATGTTTGGAGTGTCGGCCAGGTGAATGGCATTACCCTTTTCAGAATCATTACAGCCCCACCCATCGAGGATTACCAGGATTACCTTGTTCAATTAATTACTAACCGCCTTTCCGGCAGCTTCAACCAGGCTGCTAAAAGAATCAACTTCGAGGCTGGCTCCACCGACAAGGGCCCCATGCACTGCCGGTGAAGACACAAACTCATTAATATTTTCCGCCTTCACACTTCCACCATACTGGATTCTTACTTTCTCTGCACCACCTGCCGTTAAAAGCTCTGCCAGGCATTTTTTAATATATTGTGCGGCTCGTTCTGCATCATCGGCTGAAGCAGCTTTGCCCGTACCTATCGCCCAGACCGGTTCATAGGCAACAACCAGGTCTTCCGGCCGGTCTACCTCTAACTCTTTTAAAACTCCGGAGAGCTGTTCTTCGAGAACCTGTTCAGTAATGCCCTTTTCCCGCTGGTCTTCCGTTTCTCCGACACATAGAATAGGCTTTAATTTGTTTTGAAAAGCGGCTTCAACCTTAGGCCTGATCCGGCTGCTATCTTCCGCCATTAAGTGCCGTCTCTCAGAATGACCGAGAATGACATATTCAACACCAAACTCCTTCAGCATTCCGGCAGAAATCTCACCGGTTTGCGCACCTTTTGGCTCCCAGTGCATATTCTGGGCTCCCAGCTTAACCTTGCTCCCTTTTAGCTCTGAAGCTGCTGCTGAAAGCGCTGTGAAAGGCGGGCAGATTAAAACTTCAATGCCTTTAAACTGCTCCTCCCTTTGCCGGATGTCCAGGCAGAAAGATGCAGCCTCCGCAGCTGTTTTATGCATTTTCCAGTTAGCGGCAATGATCATCTTCATAATATAATCCTCCATTTATTTGTCCTGCAAAGCCTTAATTCCGGGCAGTTCCTTGCCTTCCCAGAATTCCAGGGTTGCCCCGCCGCCGGTCGAAATAAAGCTGATTTCACCGGACATACCCAATCCTTCAAGGGCGGCAACCAGGTCCCCTCCACCGATAACAGAATACGCTCCGCTGGAAGCTACCGCCTCGGCAACAATTTCTGTCCCGTTATCAAAAGGAGGCACCTCAAAAACACCAAGGGGCCCATTCCAGACAATCATTTCAGACTGTTCCAGCTGACCACTATACAGTGCTGCTGTTTCAGGTCCAATATCTACTGCCTTCCACTCACCGTCTATATCGGAAGGCGCCATAACCTCGGAATAGCTGCCGGGCTTCAGTTCTTTTGTTACCGCCAGATCAACAGGCAGCATGAGCCGGCACCTGCTCTCATCAGCTTCTTTGATTAACTCGGCAGCTTCTTCAAGCAGGTCTTTTTCATAGAAAGAGGCCCCCATTTTATGCCCTTTGGCCGCCAGGAATGTGTTGGCCATACCGCCTCCGACTAAAAGGTTGTCGGCCAGGGTTAAAAAACGCTTAATTACATTAATCTTATCCGAGACTTTAGCCCCGCCAAGTATCGCGCTCATCGGGCGCTGCGGGTTTTCCAGGCAGTTGGATAGTTCTTCAATTTCTTTTTTCATCAGCAGCCCGGCAACAGCCGGGATATAAGCGGCGACACCGGCAGTTGAAGCATGGGCCCGGTGGGCAGTGCCGAAAGCATCGTTAACAAAGAGATCAAATGGCTCAGCCAGCTCCCTGGCATAGGCGGAATCGTTCTCTTCTTCCCCTTTTTCAAAGCGCAGGTTTTCCAGCATTAACAGATCCCCTTCACTCATCTGCTCTACTGCGGTTTTTACTTCCCTTCCGGCGGAGCTGTTGAGCTTGCTCACTTTTTTCCCAAGCAGGACGGACAATCTTTCCGCTACAGGATCCATTACCAGATCTTCTGCATACTGGCCCTTGGGACGACCAAGATGTGAAGCAAGGGCCAGCCGAGCTCCACCTGATAGCAGCATTTCAATTGTCGGGATGGCCGCCCTGATTCGGCTGTCGTCACGCACCTGGCCTGCCTCCAGCGGGACATTAAAGTCTACTCTCATCAACACCTTTTTTCCCTTAACTTCAATATCCTCTACGCTCTTTTTTTCAAACAAATTATTACACCACCCAAAAACTTAATTTTTTTTCCTTTTGTAAGACGCGGGAATGGATAGTTCTTCCCGGTACTTAGCAACTGTTCGTCTGGATATTTTTATATCGCGCTCTTTTAAAAGCTCAACCAGGCGCTGGTCACTGAGCGGTCTGGCCGGGTTCTCTTCTTTCACCATTTCTCTGATATATGTTTTAATACTGTGTGAGGAATGATCCGTGCCTCCCACTCCAGACAGGCCGCTTGAAAAGAAAAATTTCAAGGGGAAGAGTCCCCGTGACGTTTGAATATACTTGTTTGCAGTCGCCCTGCTGACAGTGGATTCATGAACACCAACATCGACGGCAACTTCTCTCAGGGTTAGCGGTTTTAATTTCTTTATGCCATGATCGAGGAAAGGTTTTTGGATGTCAACAATTTTCTGAGAAACTTTATAGAGGGTTTCCCGCCTTTGCTCTATGCTGCGTATTAACCAGAAAGCCTTTTCAATTTTATTCTTGACAAATGTAGTCAGCTGCTCATCCTGGGCATCGCTTTTTAGCATTTTCTGGTAAAATGGGCTGATAGTCAGATGGGGTATACTGCTGTCATTACCCATAATCACATAATGATCTTCAACTTTTTCGACAATCACATCGGGAATTATGTAACGGGTTTTCTCACCTTCTCCGTAAACGGAGCCTGGTTTGGGATTCAGGGTACGAATATATTCAACAGTTTCATGCACTGCCTCCTCAGGGCAGTCAAGCCTTGAAGCAATATATCGGTAGCGGCCATCGGCAGCCGCCGGCAGGTAGTGGTTAACAATATCAAGCGCCAGTGGCGGCGGCGAATCAAGCCTGTTCAATTGCAGCATCAGGCATTCCTGCAGATTTCTACAACCTATCCCGGCTGGTTCAAGCTTCTGCAAAATGCGCAGGCCCTCTTCCAACTCTTTCATATTTACACCAAGGGCGGAAGCAATTTCTTCCGGCTCTCCCTGCAGGTACCCATTCTGGTCAAGGTTTCCCGCCAGGAAAGCGGCAATGTTATATTGACGGCTGTTTAAAGATAGAAGGCGCAGTTGACCGAGCAAATCTTCAACCATAGAACCTTCAGTACCAGCACAGTTCTCGATGGCAGACTGATATTCAGATTTATCTGCTGGTTTACCGGAAGAATGGAAGGAAGAATCCATCCCCATATCACGAAAATATTCTTCCCAGGGAAATTCATCCTCCTGTTTTTTTTCTGGAGAGCTTTCCTCAATATTTTCAGCTTCCCCATCTTTCTCAGGTTCCTTTTGCTCCACTACTTCAAGAGCAGGGTTACTGAGCAGGGCATCCTGGACATGCTCCTGAAGCTCCAGGGCAGAATATTGCAGGAGAGTTATGGCCAGTTTTAGCTCAGGAGTCATAATTAATTTTTGAGTCTGCTCAAGCTTAAGGTTATAATCAAGCTTCAAGGTTGAACCCTCCAAGAATAAACTTAAACTAAAAAATGTGACAAGGGGGACGTACCTGCATTGTCACATATTAATTTCTTATCAGCATACCCTGAGCTTCATGTAACAATGCAGGTACGTCCCGATAAGGTTATTTTCGCTATATATCTTATAAATCCTGCTGCCACCAGCCAATAATGGCATGATTTTTGCTATTATAAAAATTCTATTTTGGCAGATAGTTTAACCCCGGTTGCTAATTCCTTCTTTTGCCACCACTTTTTCAAGCTGCCTGAAGCGACTGCTCATAGCGGATTTGCTAACCGGGGGTTCGACCAGTTCGCCCAGCTCCTTTAAAGAAGCTTCCGGGTAGCTTCTTCGCAACAGGGCTGCTTCCCGCAGGGTTGGACTAAGATTATCCAGGCCAACCAGGCGCTCAACCTGACCAATGGTTTCAAGCTGATGATGGGCGGATGCTACAGTTTTTTCAAGGTTTGCAGTTTCACAGTTAACAAGGCGGTTAACCCTGTTGCGCATACTGTTGACAACCCGCAAGCTTTCGATCTGCAGCAGGGTACTGCCGGCACCAATAATTCTGAGAAAATCGGCAATTGCCTCGGCATTTTTCAGGTAAAGGAAAACAAGCTCTTTTCTTTTCCTGAGTAGTGGATTAAGTTCAAAAGACTGAAGTGTTTTTTGATAAACCCGGGCATCATCAATACTGTTGCAGCTAATTTCCAGGTGATAACCCGACTGCCTTGAAACACTGATACTGCCACCCACCAGGAAAGCGCCCCGCAAAACTGATTTTTTACAGCAAAGCCGTTTGGGCACAGCTGTAAGTTTACGGGGCAGGCTTAAGTGTTTTCCTGCTTCTTTCAAATCAAGATAGACCAGCAGGGCATCAATCTGATCCTGACCGTATAATGAAACAAGGAACCGATTTTTTTGCAGACGCTTTTCCTGCTGTCGCAATATGGAAGGTGAGGCTACGCCGGCCTGACGCAGCAGGTTAAAAAGTCTGCGGGCAACGGCATAATGATCTACAATAATACTGAGGACGTGGTTATTGCGGCCGATAGTATAATAACCACTCCTTAGCAAGAAAGCTTTTAGTTCCCAGGAGTCACAGCAGGTCAGGGAATCATCAAACCTGGTCAACTCTTGTTTAACCTGCATGGTTAATGACATTCTATGCTACTCCTCCAGTTAACTTTTATGGATATCCCGGTGCTCTACAGTGATGCTGAATCGTGCGCCAAGAGCCCGGCCAAACTCATCTGCCAGCATTACCGATCGGTGTTTCCCCCCGGTACAGCCAACCGCTATAACCAGGTTTGTTTTCCCTTCTTTAACATAATAGGGTATTGAAAAATCGAGCAGGTCTTTTACCTTGTTAAAGTAAGCAGACGTTTCATTCCAGCGCCACAGGTATTCTATAACCTGTTCATCCTCACCGGTCAGCTCTTTCAGGTGATCAACATAATGAGGATTTGGTAAAAACCGAACATCAAAAACCAGGTCAGCATGCGAAGGCAGTCCATATTTAAAGCCAAAAGAAAGGATGCGGATCTGCATATTCTTTTCTCGCTGTTCAGGCTCAAATATTTCAACTATCTTAGCTTTTAATTCCCAGGGTTTCAGGCTGGAAGTGTCGATTTCACGGCTGGCTTTTCCCCGCAGTTCGCTTAACGCTTCACGTTCTTTTTTTATTGCTTCTGGAAGACCAATACTTCCCAGGGGATGACGACGGCGTGTTTCTTTAAAACGCCTGATTAAAACATCATCGTCGGCAACCAGGAAAAGAATTTCATAATCGATCTGGCACTGTTCCAGTTCCTGCAAAGCCTCAAAAAGATCTTCAAAAAATGCAGCTCCACGCATGTCACAAACCAGGGCAACTTTTTTATTCTCCGACTGCAGGAATAGATCGGTAAACTTGGGCAGCAGGGTCGGAGGCATATTATCAACACAGTAATACCCGAGATCCTCAAAACAGTTTAGGGCATGACTTTTACCTGCTCCGGAAAGTCCCGTGATTAATACTACCTGCATTTTGTCCCTCTCACTCATTACCGGATAACCTCCAGTATTTTTTAGATATTTACGACGGCCTTTAGAGCACAAAGTGTTCTAAGGCTGCA
>SLBE01000161.1 GCA_007126465.1 Syntrophomonadaceae bacterium
AAGGCGTTCTCCTGGTTGGACCACCGGGTACCGGTAAAACCCTGCTGGCCAGGGCTGTAGCAGGAGAAGCAGGTGTGCCCTTTTTCAGTATCAGCGGTTCCGATTTTGTCGAAATGTTTGTCGGCGTTGGGGCATCCAGGGTGCGTGATATGTTTGAAAATGCCAAGAAAAATTCACCCTGTATTGTTTTCATAGATGAAATTGATGCTGTCGGGCGTCAGCGAGGAGCCGGACTGGGAGGGGGACACGATGAACGCGAACAAACCCTCAACCAGCTCCTGGTCGAAATGGACGGTTTTGATGTTAATGAAGGTATTATAATTATTGCCGCCACAAACCGTCCCGATATTCTTGATCCGGCTTTGCTCAGGCCGGGGCGTTTCGACCGTGAAATAGCCGTAGTATTGCCTGATGTTAATGGTAGGACCGAGATTCTGAAAGTCCATGCCAGAAATAAGAAAATTGCTGACGAAGTAGATATGAAAATTGTGGCCCGCGGTACGCCAGGCTTTACCGGGGCCGACCTGGAAAACGTGGTTAATGAGGCAGCTCTTTTAGCTGCCCGGGGCAATAAGAAATCTATAGGACCTAAAGAATTCGATGAAGCTGTTGAGAGGGTAGTTGCCGGCACCCAGAAGAAGAGCCGGGTGATTACTCCTTTTGAAAAGAAAATTGTCGCTTATCATGAAGCGGGACATGCCCTGGTAGGCTACCTGCTTCCCCATACCGATCCTGTGCATAAAGTGTCGATTATTCCCCGCGGCAGAGCAGGTGGTTATACCCTGATGTTTCCCGAAGAAGACCGTTATTACATGACCAAGACTGAGCTGTTGGACAGGGTCAGTACCCTGCTCGGTGGACGGGTGGCGGAAAAACTAGTATTAAAGGACGTGAGCACCGGGGCCCAGAATGACCTTGAGCGTGCCACGCAAATTGTTCGACAGATGATCATGGAGTACGGTATGAGTGACACGTTGGGGCCGATTACTCTTGGCAAAAAACAGGACCAGGTATTTCTAGGGCGCGACCTGGGACGAGATCGTGATTACAGCGAGGAAATTGCCAAGGCAATTGACCAGGAAATCAGGAAAACAATCGATGACTGCTTCCAAAAGGCACAGGACATCCTGGAAAAAGAAAGCTCCAAGCTTGAAAAAATTGCCCAGGCCCTGTTGGAACGAGAAACAATCGATGCTGCGGAAATTAAAGCTCTAGTTGAAGGAAGAGAATTACCGCCATTAAGTGTGGATAGCTCTGGCACAGATCAAGGTCCCGATTCTGATCAGGGTGATCAGGCTGATTCAGAAGAAAAGGGGTCTTTAGAATCAGGAGCGGAAAGTTCGGATGAAAGCTTTGATTCTGAGCAGGAAAAAGAAGGATTTGATGCGGAAACTGAGTCAGGCCATGCAGATTCCGAAACTTCGAAAGATGATGAGCTGGAAGATGAAAAAAGTAAAGAAAGCCGCCGGGCTTCTTTTCAGCAGCAGGCTGAGCAGAAAGATAATCCGAAGTAATAAAAAGTATTCCAGGAGCCCCCGGGCTCCTTTTTTTTATGTAATTTTGCTGACAAAAGGAGTGACTCATAATGGTATCCGGCTTGACAGATATCGAGGGAATAAAGGTCGGGGTAGCAACTGACCTGGAAGCTGCAACCGGTTCAACTGTTGTCCTGGTAGAAGATGGAGCTCGCGCTGCAGTTGAAGTGAGGGGGTCTGCTTCCGGTACCAGGGAAACTGATCTGCTTCGTCCGGGGCAGCTGGTAGAAGAAGTACAGGCTATTTTGTTGACCGGAGGCAGTGCATTCGGGCTTGATGCTGCCGGTGGTGTGGTTCGTTACCTGGAAGAAAAGGGCTGCGGATTTCCGGCGGGACAGTTTCATATTCCCCTTGTCCCGGCAGCAGTTTTATTTGATTTGTTTGTCGGGGACGGCCGGGTCAGGCCTGATGCAGCTATGGGTTACCAGGCCTGTGTAAATGCTGATTACGGGCCAATCAAGGAGGGATCTGTAGGAGCCGGAACAGGTGCAACAGTTGGGAAAATATACGGATCGCCCCTGGCAGTTAAATCCGGCCAGGGTTCGGCTGCTGTGCAGCACGGGAAGTTGATTGTTGCAGCACTGGTTGCGGTTAATGCTTTTGGTGATGTCTATAACCGTGCAGGGGAACTAATAGCCGGGCCTCGTAACCCTGAAACTGGCATCATGGAGTCTACGGCTGAGCTGCTGCCGAAAATTACAGCCGGTGGTTTTTCAGGTAATACGACCCTGGGTGTTGTTGCCACTAATGCTTCCTTAAACTGCACTGCTTTACATAAAGTCTGTCACCTGGCTCATGACGGAATGGCTCATTCCATCTGGCCGGTTCATACCATGTGGGATGGTGATACAATCTTCGCACTTTCTAAAGGCGACCTAAATGCCGATGTTAACCTGGTCGGCATTATGGCAGCCGAAGCGGTTTCAAAGGCTATTGTCAGGGCTGTTACAGAAGCTGAAACAGTCGCCGGAATACCTTCCCTTAATGATTTGAAAAAAAATAAGTGAAATGATTAACTTCCAGGCAGGAATCACGTTTAAAATGTTGAATAAAACACTTTGTCTGCGTAAAACATATAAAGTTTGATAAAAATTCAAACAATAAGGAGGTAGTATTAATGCCATTGGATCCAACCAAACATGCCGACTGGGAAATTGCGGAAGCTGCGGAAACGAACATGAAGAAAGTTTACCAGTTGGCCGAAGAGCTCAAACTTGAAGAGGAAGAGCTCCTGCCCCACGGCCACTATGTGGCAAAAGTCGACTACAAGAAAGTTCTAGACAGACTGAAGGGCAAGCCTGATGGTAAGTATGTTGATGTAACTGCGATTACCCCGACCCCGCTTGGTGAAGGGAAATCAACATCAACCATGGGCCTGACCCAGGGTCTGGGTAAACTGGGTAAGAATGTCCTGGCAACCATTCGCCAGCCTTCCGGCGGACCGACTATGAATGTAAAAGGTTCAGCTGCCGGCGGTGGTCTGGCCCAGTGTGTTCCCCTGACTCCTTTCTCTCTCGGGTTAACCGGAGATATCAACGCGATTATGAATGCTCACAACCTGGGCATGGTCGCTTTGAATTCCCGTTTACAACATGAAGCCAATTCAACCGATGCATTCCTGGAGCGCAGTGGTCTCAAGCGCTTAAACATTGACCCCAAAAATGTGTCAATGAACTGGATTATCGACTTTTGTGCCCAGGGCCTGCGCAACATTATTATGGGCCTCGGAGGAAGAAAAGACGGTTTCATGATGAGCTCCGGCTTTAATATTGCCGTATCTTCCGAGGTTATGGCTATTCTTGCAGTTGCCAATGACTTGAAAGACATGCGTGAGCGGATGGGTAAAATTGTAGTTGCTTACGATCATAGAGGAAACCCGGTTACCACTGAGGACCTTGATGTTGCCGGTGCTATGACCGCCTGGATGGTTGAAGCGATTAACCCCAACCTGATGCAGACCATTGAAGGACAGCCGGTGTTTGTTCATGCCGGTCCTTTTGCGAATATTGCAATCGGCCAGTCTTCGATCGTCGCCGACCGTGTCGGTTTGAAGCTGAGCGACTATGTTATTACCGAGTCTGGTTTCGCTGCCGATATCGGTTTCGAGAAGTTCTGGAACCTGAAGTGCCGCATGTCCGGCCTGAAGCCGGATTGTGCCGTGATCGTTGCTACAATTCGTGCGCTGAAGTGCCACGGAGGCGCTCCGGTACCAAAGCCGGGACAGCCGCTTGATCCCGCTTACAAGGGCGAAAATGTTGAGTGGGTTGAAAAAGGCTGTGCCAACCTGATCCACCACATCAAGACGGTCAAGAAAGCAGGTATCAGCCCTGTGGTCTGCATTAACCACTTCTACACTGATACTGACAATGAAGTTAACGCTGTGCGCCGCCTTGCTGAAGAAGCAGGAGCCAGGGTTGCACTTTCCAAGCACTGGCAGTATGGTGGAGACG
>SLBE01000196.1 GCA_007126465.1 Syntrophomonadaceae bacterium
ATCTGCTGACATTCCGGCTTTGTCCAAAGCTTTTTGACCCGCTTCGTATGGAACGGTGGCAATATAGCGCGGCTCGAGTGATGCCGAAGCGTGGGCCACTATTTCAGCGATCGGTTCAAGGCCGCGACTACGGGCCTGTTCTTCAGAAGCCAGGACCAGGGCTGCAGCCCCGTCGCTAATACCGGGAGCATTGCCGGCGGTAACCAGCCCTTCTGCTTCAAAAGCGGGCGGCAGCATGGCCAGCTTGTCCGGAGTTGTATCACTGCGGGGCAGTTCATCTTTTTCTACCATAACCGGATCACCTTTACGCTGCGGCACAGTAACCGCAACTATCTCCTCGCCCAGGCTGCCATTATCCATCGCTGACAGGGCTCTCTGATGGCTGCGGTAGGCCCAGCGGTCCATTTCCTGCCTGGTAATACCATGTTCGGCCGGGACAGCACTTCCATGCACGCCCATATGGACATCATGGAAAGGACACCACAACCCGTCGTGAACCATACCATCGACAACCCGGGCATCGCCCATCCTGGCGCCGGTGCGCACCCCGGGCAGGTAGTAAGGAACAACACTCATATTCTCCATGCCGCCGGCTACCATAAGTTCACCTTCGCCGCTTCTAATCAGCGCGTCAGCCAGGTTTACTGCCCGCAGGCCGGAAGCACAAACTTTATTGATTGTATCCGAGGGAACAGTGTGTGGCAGACCGGCTTTAATCGTGGCCTGGCGGGAGGGTATCTGTCCTGCCCCACCCTGGACTACCATACCGAGTAAAACATTATCGACCTGATCGCCTTCTATTCCTGCCCTTATTAACGCCTCCCTGACGGCAGCCGCACCCAGTTCCACCGCCGGAACATCTTTAAAAGCTCCAAGAAACCGACCAAAAGGGGTCCGGGCAAAACCTAAGACTACTGTTTTGGTCATATCAACCGATCAGCTCCTCACCTGATTATTAAGACTGGGAAACATTATTTTCCCTGATGCCCTGTTATTGAAATTGTCATGTTCCTTTAAAATATAATTTATAACTTCAGCCGGTGTTACTACTCTTTTATTTAAATCTTTTTTTACCCTGTCAATATAGCTCTTATGCCAGCAGTTAACTACAACAGGGATTCTTTCAATATTTAATAATAACGCAATAGATAACCTGTGACGGCCATCTATAAATATTAACTCGCCATTTCTCGATACGGCGACTTCTATCTCATTTTCAGGTTTGCCATCATAGTGGCTTTTTTTAATCTTCCTTGATGCCGGGTTTATTTCACTCTGTCTTTTGTATCCATGTTTTTTAATATCGTTATAAATTCTCTCCCAAAAATCAAGATATTCTGACTTATACTCTTGCCAGGTAGGATATTTCTCACTTTTTTTTGATTTCTTCAGGTATCTTTCATAGTAAACAGTATCCTCCCATTCTTTGCCCTGCAGAAATCTTTCCTTAAAGCCAATATAATCAATTGAACTTTCAAAGGCCTGTTTTTCATCCAGGTCCCAGTCCCCATCCCTGATTAACCCGACAACAGAACGAATGGTTTTTGCGAACATAATTCCCCGATATTTCGAAAAACTTACAAAGGTATAATGAACTAATTTTGTCGGAACATCTATAACTTCATAGGGTTTTCGAATTACAGTCTTACAGAAAAAGCTTCTGACTAAAAGATTTATTTTATAAAAGTGAAAAAGAAAATGATAAAATAACCTGGGAATAATAAAAGACCAGGAAACTTTTAAAAAAGTCCCTTTCCTGATATTCTTTTTTATTTTTTCTACTAACATAAACTTAAACCTTTTAGAGTGAAATTATTTTAGGGCCCTGTGTGCGATATCTTTGCGGTAATAGCAGCCGTCGAATTTAATTTCTTCGCAAGCCCGGTAAGCACGATCCACGGCTTTACGCAGATCACTGTCCCAGGCGGTTACACCTAAAACCCGACCCCCTGCAGTAACCAGGTGCCCGTCTTTTAGAGCGGTACCGGCGTGAAATACTGCCACCTGTTTATCGCCTGATTTTTCAAGGGCATCCAAACCTTCAATAAATTTACCCTTTTCATATTTTCCCGGATAACCGCCGGAAGCCATCACCACGCAAACAGCATGATCATCTTTCCAGTGCGGCTCAATACCAGCCAGATCACCCTCGGCTGCAGCCATTAAAAGTGGCAGCAGATCCGAGTCCAACCGGGGAATGATTGCCTGCGTTTCCGGATCGCCAAAGCGGACGTTAAATTCAAGCACGTTAAAATCATCTTTAGAAACCATCAGCCCGGCATAGATTACACCCCTGAAATCAATCCCCATATCTTTAAAACCTTTTAAAAGAGGTTTAAAAACGACCTCTTCGGTCTTGCTGGCCAGCTCTGGAGTATAAACCGGGGCGGGCGAATAAGCGCCCATTCCGCCAGTGTTCGGACCTTTATCTCCTTCACCGATAGCTTTATGATCCTGTGATGAAGGCAGGACAACCAGGTTACTGCCGTCGGTTACGGCAAGGACAGAAACCTCTTCACCGCTGAGACAGTTTTCAATCACGACCCGGTTGCCGGCCTCTCCAAAAGCCCTTTCAATCATAATATCGTAGAGAGCCTGTTCTGCCTCTTCCGGCCCGGACGCTACGGTAACACCCTTACCGGCAGCCAAACCATCAGCCTTGATAACCACCGGCCCACCGTAAAAGCGACCGAGATGGCTGCGGGCATCTTCAAAATCATCAAATATTGTAAAACCGGCAGTCGGGATACCCCACTCCTTCATTTTGCGCTTGGACCAAACTTTGCTGCCTTCAAGCTGTGCACCCTTGCTGTCAGGGCCAAAAACTTTAAGGCCTGCCTGCCGGAAAATATCGGCAATACCCAGGACCAGGGGAGCTTCCGGGCCGACAACTGTCAAATCAATTTTTTGTTCCAGGGCCCAGTCCTTTAGTTCCTCAATATCCTCGGCATCAATATCTACACATTCGGCCACCGAGGCAATTCCGGCATTACCCGGGGCACAGTAAAGCTTCTCCAACTGAGGACTCTGGGCCAGCTTCCAGGCCAGGGTGTGCTCACGTCCGCCCCCGCCAACCAGTAACACGCGCATTTTAACAACCTCCATTCAATTAATACGGCGCAATTTATATTCTAAATATTGTTACGCTAACATTCTCTGCTGCTATTGCCAGTTGATGAAAACTATGTTTGCAGGCCATAGATTTAACTATCAACACCATGTGCAGCAAGCCTGTTTATGAGCTTGTATCAATGTTCCGGTTTCCTTTGAACAAGCAGTTAAATGGCCGATGAAGTAAAGGCCGGAATAGGCCGTCCGACATGGATGTCGGACGCCTCGCGAGACCTCCGGATGAGGTTATCGCGAGGGCAGCCTAAATGGAGGCCTGCAACTAAATCGCTGCCATTTACTGCGAAGTGAACTGGAGACAGGAACAGTGATACAAGCTTCAGGCACAGATACAAGCACCAAAATCAGAATGCTATGAATCAATGCTTAAAGTAGCGCCGCCCCGTAAAGACCATGGCAATCCCCAGCCGGTCACACAACCTGATCGACTCATCATCTTTCATCGAGCCGCCCGGTTGAACAATGGCTGAAATACCGGCCTTCCCCGCCTCGTCAACAATGTCGGGAAACGGGAAAAATGCATCAGATCCGATAACAGCACCTTCTGCTTTTTCTCCAGCCTGGTTCAGGGCAATCTTAGCCGCACCGATCCTGTTCATCTGGCCGGCTCCGATTCCAATCGTTTTACCCTCTGCTGCGACCACGATGGCGTTCGAACGGACATGTTTAACTACTTTCTGAGCAAAGTTAAGTGCTTCCCACTGTTCCCTGGTGGGTTTCTTTTCAGTTACAACCTCGCCTCCGGTTACATCTACAGGTTCATTATCAACGGACTGTATTAAAAGCCCTCCTGATACTTTTTTGAAGTCAGTTGGCTTTGCCTCAATAGTTTCTGGATTGATTTCCAACAAACGGA
>SLBE01000236.1 GCA_007126465.1 Syntrophomonadaceae bacterium
CTGTCGGGCAGGTACTGACGCTCACGACCGTCGTCGCCGGCCCCGCGGGCCGCGTTCAGCGCCGACTACGTCACCGCTACGCCACGCTCCGGGACGGTGCACCCCTGCGCCCCCACGTCTCGGAGCAGCCATGACCATCGTCACCCGTCCCGCCCCCTCCCCGTTCCTCCAGCCGCTGCTCCGGCTCGCCCCACGCTGGATGCCGCCGCGAACGATCGAGCGCGCGACGCGGCCGTCACGGCACCGAGGCCCCGCTCACCCAACACCGCGGCCCATCGACCTGTGGGCCATCGACCACGCCCAACTCCGGAGAGCCCTAGATGAGAGCTGGCACTGACACCACGCCCTCGGCTACCTACGGCGTCAACCGCCGCGAACTCGGCGGCCCGTCGATCGACCAGAACGGCCACAACGCCTAGCTCTACGAGCGGGCAACCGGCCACGAGGTGCGCGCCTGCTTCCACCGCGTGCTCGAGGCGGACCTGCTGCCGACCGGCCGAGTGCGCCTCCTCGAGATCACCGACGACCCGGGCCGAACCGGGACGCACACCGGATGCGCTCGCGGCTGAGGGGCGAGACGACCACCGTGCGTGTGCCCGGCCATGCCGTCGACGCCACCTACCGCGGGCGTCGCGACCACCATCCGGAGCGGCGGACGCGATCGGCGCTCGGGCGCCTGTTCAGCCGCAACGACGCCGGCACCGCCAACCTCGAGCGGCTACTCGAGCAGCGCCCGGCTCCGGGGCCGGCCTGGGCCAGCTGACCGCGGTCGCTTCCGAGCCCATTACGTGGCCGTTACGCAGCGACCCGGGATGGTGGGCCTCGCCGAGCACCCAAAGGAGCGTCCATGGGCGACACGACGATCGCAGCCCTGCACGACCACGTGCGGGGCGAGGTGATCACACCCGACAGCGAGAGCTACGAGGAGGCACGCACGGTCCACAACGGCATGATCGACCGTCGACCTCGCGCGGTCGTGCGCTGCGCCGACGTCACCGACGTCCGCGCCGTGGTCCGGGCCGCGGGCGAGGAGGGGCTGGATCTCGCCGTGCGTGGCGGGGGCCACAGCGTGCCGGGCTTCGGCACCGCGGACGACGCGCTCGTCGCCGACCTCTCGGCGATGACAGGCGTACGCGTCGACCCGGCAGCCCGCACGGCCCGCATCGAGGGCGGGGGCACCTGGGGCGACCTCGACCACGCCACCCACGGCTTCGGGTTGGCCACCACCGGCGGGGTCATCTCGACCACCGGCGTGGGTGGGCTGACCCTGGGCGGGGGCATCGGGCACCTCGTTCGTGGTTGCGGGCTGTCCTGCGACAACCTGCTCTCCGCCGACGTGGTCACGGCCGACGGCGAACTGGTCACCGCCAGCGAGGACCAGCACCCCGACCTCTTCTGGGCCCTGCGTGGCGGGGGCGGCAACTTCGGTGTCGCCACCTCGCTGGAGTACCGTCTCCACCCGGTGGCCACCATCTACGGCGGGCCGATCTTCTACCCGCTGGAGCACGCCCGCCACGTGCTGGAGTTCTACGACGACTTCATCGCCAAGGCCCCCGAGCAGCTCGGCGCCTTCTTCGCCTTCCAGATCGCCCCACCGCTGCCGTTCATCCCCGAGGACCGCCACGGCGAGACCATGTGCGCGATCGTCGCCTGCTGGTCAGGCGCCGTCGAGGAGGGCGAGCCGGCGCTCGCACCGATGCTGGAGGATGCCGGGCCCGTCGTCGCCCACCACGTCGGCCCGATGCCCTACCCGGCTCTCAACAGCGCCTTCGATGGCCTCTACCCCGACGGTCTGCAGCACTACTGGAAGGCCAACTTCGCACGCGAGCTGACACCAGGAGCCATCGAAGCGCACCTCGAGCACGGCCCGCTTGTGCCGTCCGTGCACTCGTCCATGCACATCTACCCCATGGACGGGGCCGTCGACCGGGTGCCCGCCGACGCTACGGCCTTTGCCCATCGCGACGCCCGCTACGCGATCGTCATCGCCGGCATGTGGCCGGATGCGGCCGACAACGAGGCCAACACCCGGTGGGTCCGGGACTACTACGCGGCCACCGCACCCCACTCCGAGGACGGCGGCTACGTCAACTTCATGGCCGGCGACGACCAACACCGCATCCGCGCCAACTACGGCGACAACTACGACCGGCTTGCCGCGATCAAGGAGACCTACGACCCGAACAACCTCTTCCACCTCAACCAGAACATCCTGCCGAAGACGTCCTGAAACCCGCCAACCCGCACGCGATCACGATCACGGGGATCCGACCCCGGCACCGAACTTCGATCGGAAGGGAAACACCATGCGAACACTGACAACGCGACGACTGGCCGTGCCGTTGCTGGCGCTGGCGTCAGCCCTGGCCCTCGTCCTCGCCATCACCCTTGCCCCCGGCGGTGCGGCCGAAGCCGCCGGCGAACCCGACGAGTCGGACGGGTTCGCTGTCACAGCGCTCCTGGCGGGCCCGGCGACGTTCACCGACAACGTGAGCGCCAACTTCAGGGTCCGGTACGACCGCGGGCGGGCGCTCAACTCCAACCTGCCCCGGGACGCTTCGAACGTGATCATGGTCGAGGCGACCTGGGAACCGGGGGGCACCTCCGGGTGGCACACCCACCCAGGGCCGGCCGTCATCAGCGTGGTCGAAGGTGCGGTCACCGTGACCAACGCCATCGACTGCGTCCCCCGCACCTACGGCGAGGGTGAGGCGTTCCTCGACCCGGGTCAGGGCAACGTCCACATCGCGACCAACACGGGCGACAGTGCGGCCAAGGCGGTCGCCACGTTCTTCGGCGTGCCCGACGGAGAGCCCGCGACCATCGCGGTTCCCCCGGCGGACTGCTGAGTCGGGGTGCGGCGGCGTCACCCATCCTCAGCCCTCGGCCGTCAGGCACCTCACCGTGTCGGGCGGCCGAGGGCGCCGTAGGTGAGGAGCGCAACCCGTCGCCGCTGCGGCGCGTCACCGTGACACAGACACCTGCTGGAGGGGCACATGACGATGCACGCACGGGTCATGCGGGTTGAGTTCGGTGACGTCGACCGCGGCGCCGCCTTCGTCAGTGACAAGATCGTGCCGTCTGCCGGCAGCAGCCCGGGATCGTCGCTGCGGACTGACTCGCAGAGCGTGGCACGGGCCGGGGGCTTGCGGCGACGATCTGGGAGAGCGAAGCCGCCATGCTCGCCGCCGACGCGACCGCCCGGGAAGCGTCACGCACGGAGAGGAAGGATGGGACAGCACGGCGCCTGCAGCCCCGGATTCAGCCCTGGGTACCCACCGACTGCGGACGTCAGCCTTCAAGGACAGCCGATGCGATCTGGCTCATCGGCCAGCCGCTCGCCGGTCGGCGAGGTGGCAGTAGCGTCTCCCCTGGAGTGGGACCCCCTGCAACTGCAGCGTCAGTCGCCGCCCGGGATCAGTCGTACCCGGGCCACCCCCGGCATCGGCAGGTCCAGCTCGAGCACGCCTCCGCCAGCGTCCGGGCGCAGCGGAGCCAACTCCTCCTCGTCGAGCCGGTCCTCGCCAGCCAGCGATGCCCACTCGTGGTCCGCGGGCCAGGCTCCTGCGCCGTTCCAGCGCGCAGCGAGGTTGGAGTGGTCGTTGTCGATGCGTGCCAGTCGGACGTCGTAGGCGGACGCCTCGAGTCCTTCGAGGTGGAGGACCAGTCGCCGGTCGAGGATCGCCGCCCCATCACGCTTCGACTGGTCGAGGGTTCCGTTCCACGCCACGACGTCGATCTGCCCGCTCCCATCGCGCGACACCCACGCATCCACCATCGAGCAGCCACCGTCGCCCTCGAGCTCCACGGTGACGAGGTCGTCGCTCAACTGCTCGGCGAGAGCCAGCGCCCACCACCCCGGCTTGCGAAGGTTGCCGACGGTGAGCAGGCCGAACCCGCCATGGAGCAAGCTCGGTGGACGGCCGAGTTCCTCGAAGTGATCACTCACGACCCAGTAGGCCAGCCACTC
>SLBE01000099.1 GCA_007126465.1 Syntrophomonadaceae bacterium
CCTCCTTTATTTATACATGCGATCTTTCACATGTATTATAGCAACATATGCGTTTTGATGTCAACAGTCAGGGAGGGGATTTTTGCAGGCAAGGAGAATTTTTGCTTGACGGAATAATCTTAATAGAATATAATCTTTTTGACAAATGGGACTGCAAAAGGCAAATCTGTCGAAAGACAGCGACGCAAAGCCAATGGGGCTAAAGTGCATTTAAAATGGACCATGCCGGCCAGGCTGTCTGTTCTTATAGGCAAACAGAGATCCCATCAAACATGTTTGATGGGTTTTTTTGACTTAGGATTTAGCTATATTAGCTACTTCACTACCCGGGCACCCAGATACTTGTTAACACAAATAACAGTGGAGTCATCTCGGGGGGAAGCTTTTAGATGTCTTTAAGATTCCGCATCCTGGTTATCATCGGCACAGCTCTTTTACTAATGTATGTCCTTTTTACAGTATATAGTATTCAGCAGGATAGGATTGCCATGGTTGATGCCGAGAAAGAACGCTGCCAGGTGCTTTGCCAGGCAGTGCAATCTGAAATTAAAAACCGGTTTTATAGTGATTTCAGTGGCGAGCCACCCGGCATTGACAGTATTTATGGCAGCTCGGGAAGGTTCTTTCTGGAATACCTGCAGAGCAATTATGGTTCAGAATACTCCCTGTATGATATCACCGTTGATGGAGATGAATTGCTTTTTTCGACAACCCGTCCTGATGTATTTCCACGACCGGAAATTGATCAGAAAAAGCTCCTGGATGGTGAAACTGTTTGCAGCTACCTGGAAGAGGGAGCTTTCAGCTTTCTTTACATTCCCCTGCAGGATCGGAATCAAAGTGTTATCGGTTACCTGGAGATTATATCTGATCGTAGTGAAATGGTTTCAGGTTTTGTTACAAAACAGGTAAGTATGGCAGCCCTTCTTGCCATTTCACTGTTGATGACCGGTACTTTAATAATGCTTCTAATTCAGGCTGCCATTGTAAGCCCATTAAACAACATTAAAAATTTTCTTCGCAGGGTTTCTGATTTAGATCTTCATACACGGCTCCCTGTTAAGGGCAGTGATGAAGTGAGCGAAATGGCTTTATATTTAAATCATACGGTCGATGTTATTCGTGATAACACGGATCAGTTAACAAGATCACATGAACAGACTATGGCTATCCTCGATAAAATTAATGCTCTTGTTTATGCAGTAGACATGCAAACCTTTGAACTGCTCTTTATTAACAAGTATGGCCGGGACATTTATGGCGATGTAGCAGGAAAGACCTGCTGGAAGGTGCTGCAAAAAGGCCAGGAAGGCCCCTGTAGCTTTTGTTACATGGAGAAATCGGATGAGTACAAAAATACCCGGAATAAAAATATGATCTGTGAATTTAGAAGCACTTATAACCAGAGGTATTATGAGTACAGGAAAACAGTAATAACATGGCTGGACGGACGGGAAGTAATGCTTGCGATCGGATCAGATATAACCGAGCGAAAAGAAAAAGAGGAACAGCTTAAATTTTTAAGTTTGCATGATTCTTTGACCGGCCTTTACAACAAAACATATATTGATAGCGAATTGCGCAGGCTGGAAGGCGGCAGGGAATATCCTGTTGCGATCATGGTTGGAGACCTGGATAACCTTAAGAAAATTAATGATACCTACGGGCACCATATTGGTGACCAGATGATTATTGATACAGCGGAAGTTATGAGAAAAGCTATTCGCAAAAGTGATATCCTGGCCCGGGTTGGCGGAGATGAGTTTGTCGCTGTTATGCCAAGGACAGATCGGGAAGCAGCCCAGGGCGTGTTGTGGAGAATATACTCTGAACTATCAAAGCATAACAAGGGTAGCAGTGTAGCGCCGATTTCTATTTCCTTTGGCCTGGCTGTATGCGATGAGCCCGAAAAAGCCCTTGATGATACGTTCATTGAAGCTGATCATTATATGTACCGCCAAAAAAATGAACGGCAGTAAGCTTGCGTAAAACAAACCAACTTTTATAAAGGAAGTGCAGCCCCTTTGGTAGAACTTATAGAGCAGTTGTTAATTAGTTCTAAGAAGGAGGGCTTTCATTGACTGTTGATCAATTAAGCTTCCCTGATAAAATGCAAAAGATTTTAGCAGTGGCCCGGCAGGATAGCCCGGCAGATTTGCTTTTAAAAAACTGCCGCCTGATAGATGTTCTTAGCAGCGAAATCATAGAAACTAACCTGGCAGTACAGGATAGTATAATTGCAGCCGTCGGCAGTGAATATACTTCCGCCCGGAAAATTATAGATCTTGAAGGAAAATACGCGGCCCCCGGTTTAATTGATGCTCATCTCCATATCGAAAGCACCCTGTTGTTTCCTCCTGAACTGGCCCGTGTGCTGATCGTAAACGGAACGACCTGCGTGATCAATGACCCCCATGAAATAGCCAACGTTCTTGGCATAGAAGGAGTTAAGCTGATGCTCGATGCAGCCCCGGGGTTGCCCTGCGACTTTTACTCAACTGCTCCTTCATGTGTGCCGGCGACAGACTTGGAAACCAGCGGCGGGAAAGTGACGGCAGCTCAGGTTGATGAACTCTTAAATCATGCCCGGGTAGTCGGTTTGGGTGAAATGATGAATTATCCGGGAATTATTAATGGTGAGGAAGAGGTTTTAGCCAAGGTTGCTGCTGCTCATCAAAAGGGCAAGGTAGTTGACGGTCATGCCCCGGGCCTTACCGGAACAGATCTGCAGACCTATTTAAGTGCCGGAATCAGTACCGATCATGAATGTATTACCGCTGCTGAAGCCGAAGAAAAAATACGCAGCGGGATGAAGGTTATTATCAGGCATGGTTCAGCATCTTCGAGCCTGGCCGAACTGCTGCCCCTGGTAAACAGTCAAAGTGTTGACGCTTTTATGTTTGGCAGTGATGACAGGGAAGCGGGTGAACTTTTAAACAGGGGCCACCTGAATGAGCTTTTAAAAACTGCGGTATCACTGGGGGCAGATCCCCTGCAGCTATTAAAGATAGCAACAGTAAATGCAGCAAAGCACTACCGATTGTTTAATCGTGGATTGCTGGCGCCTGGTTTTCTGGCAGACCTGGTTGTTTTTGAGGATTTAAAAGACTTTAAAGCAGAACTGGTTATAAAGAATGGCCGGGTTGTCGCTGAATCGGGCAAGTTGACGGTGAATGTTCCTGCAGCTACACTGCCAGAAAAAGCTTTGAATACAGTTAACCTGGGTCGCAACCTGGAAGGCAATGATTTTAAACTGCCTGCCGGTAAAGATAAGCTGCCCGTAATTGGAGTAGTTCCCGGTCAGCTGGCCACTGAAAAATTAATGCTTCAGTTAACCGCAGATGAAAATGATCAACTAAATGCTGATCCTGATCAGGATATTATAAAAATTGCAGTAGTAGAGAGGCATAAGGCGAGTGGGAGAATGGCCGTTGCCCTGGTGAAAGGGATGGGCCTTAGGGAAGGCGCAATTGCTTCGAGTGTAGCGCATGATTCCCATAATATCCTCGTTGCCGGAGTGGAAGAAAAGGCAATGGCTGCTGCGGTTAATGAACTGGCCCGAACTGGTGGTGGCTTCACTGTTGTAAATGGCAGCGGCCATGTTCAAGCGACCCTGCCCCTCCCTGTAGCAGGACTGATGTCGGATCAGCCGGCTGCCGTGGTTGCGGCGGAAATGGATAAGATCCTGTCTGCGGCAAAGGAGCTCGGAACAAAGCTGGATCAGCCTTTTTTAACACTTGCTTTTTTGGCACTGCCGGTGATACCGTCGCTTAAAATAACCGATCACGGTTTATTTGATGTTGATAATTTTAGGTTTATATAACTATAATATGAAACAGCACTTATAAATGCAGATATTTTAGAGAGGTGAATTTGCTGAAATGGAGAGTAGTATGCTTAGTGGTAAAAAAATTGTTGTCATGGGTGTAGCAAACAA
>SLBE01000203.1 GCA_007126465.1 Syntrophomonadaceae bacterium
CCAGGCGTGATCAAGAGGTGGCCGCTGAAGTTGAAGGTGAGTTCTCTCCTGACGCGCTGCCGGATACAACTTCTCCGGGCAGCGGGGAACTGCAGGATAAAGAGGGCTTACCCGCCGGGCGGGAAACAGGAATTATGCTGCACGCCCTGCTCGAGGTTGTCCCTGTTGAAGAAATCAGAAACATGAGCGCTGCAGATTGGGCTGCAGATGAAAAAGTCAAAGAGCAGGCTGCGGCAGTTTTGCGCCGGCACGGTTTTGTCGAAACCTATTTAGATGAAGTCCTCCGGATGGTTTACAGGGCCTTCACTACTCCACTGCGGGCAGCAAGCCCGGAAAGCGGTGTAGAGCTCAATATGCCGAACGGCATTGCCTCGGGCGAACGGCACCTGCCGGAGATGTATTTTTCCTACCCTATCCCGGAAAGCTGCCATCCCCTGCTCAGCAGCATAAACCCCCTTCCCGCAGTTCAGGGTCTGCCTCCCTATAAGGCAGTGCGCGGCTTTTTGCAGGGGCTGATTGACCTTGTTTTCGAACATGAGGGAAAAATCTACCTGCTTGACTGGAAAAGTGATCGCCTGCCCTCTTTTGAGCGGTCAGCTCTCGATGACCACGTAAAGAAAAACTATAGTCTGCAGGCAGAAGTCTACAGCTTGGCCATCATGCGCCTGCTCGATATTAAATCAGCAGAGGAGTATGAAGCCAGATTCGGTGGTATAATCTACGCTTTTATTCGGGGTATCGAAGCAGACTCGAGCAGAGCAGCTCCGGATGGAATAGCTCCGGACAGGTCTGCTACTGGCGGAGCAAATACAAAAGGGATCTGGTTCTCCTGCCCAACCTTCGAGACTATTGCAGGCTGGGAAAGTGCCCTGGTAAAAAGAACAACCTGGGGCGGAGATGTGATCTGCTGCGGACAGGAAACAGAGCGGACAGGCAGTGAAAGGGGGTGAAGAAGGTGGCAGCGGAAATTAATTGCACGCCCATGGGCTGTGCGGCTTCTTTAACTGGTTTGAAAAATAAAATGCCGGTTGAGGCGGTGGGTTTTCCTTATGACCTGCTTAATCAGACGGGTGAGGTCAGCCTGGATCCAGGCGATCTCTTTATTGCCTGGGAAATAACCCGCCTGGCCGGTCAGGATATGGCTTTAAAGAAACAGCGCGTCCTTACCATGCTGATACTGGCCGTCCAGGCCATGTCAGTTGAAGGCAGCACCAGGCTGCCCCTTTCTGAAGGTGGGCATTTAGAACGAATTTTAAAGGACCTGCAGGCAGATGATCAGGAAATGACTTTGATACAGAAGCTGCTAAGCGAGGCTGAAGAGGCTGCCGCCAAGCCGGGCTCAGGCGGTTTGGCCAATATTTTCGGTAAACCGGATCAGTATCGGCCGCTCATTATCGATCACGGCTGCCTCTATATCCAGAAACTATATGCCCTGGAAGGAAGGGTCGGAAATAGTTTAATTGAGCGTATATCAGCCATCGATGAAGCGACTGCAGAGCTCGAAGCTGCCCTGCAGGAGGTGTTTTCCACTCCACCGGCAGCAGGCATAGTTAAGGCTGTTCTCGATGAACAGCAGAAGCTGGCTGTGCGAATGGCCCTGGGCGGCCGCTTAACGGTGATCAGCGGGAGGCCGGGAAGCGGGAAAACTTCAATCGTGGCCAGTATCCTGCGAGTTTTGGCCAGAACTGGAAATCCACCGCTTCAGTCAATAGCTTTAGCCGCACCGTCAGGTAAGGCAGCTGAGAGGATGCGCCAGTCGGTTACCGATCACCTGACCTCTGTTGAAGACGCCGGTGAACCGGATCGGCGCCTGATCGACAACTGTCCGCCGGCCACTACCCTGCACCGCCTCCTGGGGTACTCCCCCGGTAAGGATCGTTTCTGGCACAATGAGTTCAACCCTCTTTCGGAAAACCTGGTAATAGTTGATGAAAGCTCAATGATCGACTTAACCATGATGGATCATCTTTTGCGGGCCCTGCAGCCGGAAGCAAACTTGATTCTACTGGGCGATGCCGATCAGCTTCCCTCCATCGAGGCAGGGGCGGTTCTGCGGGATCTGTGCCGCTCCAGGTTAGCGGTAGAAAAGAAAAAGCGGGTTGTAGTGCTCGAAAAAAGCTACCGGGCCAGGGAGGAAGATTCAGCCGGAAAAAGCATTCTCGAATTGGCAGCAGCTATCAACGAAGGCCGCCTGCCTGAAGAAGTGGTCGGTGGCTCTGCCCTGGCCACCAGGAGAGAGGTTCAAGAAATAGAATTTGAAGGTGTAGAAAACCTGGTAGCCGGGGATGAATCACGCAGGACTGCGTTTCTCAGCAGGTGGCACGAGCTGCTAACTAGCGGGCTGCCCGATCTCGATGAGCGTCTGCAAAATAAATACAGGACCGGTCCGGCCGGCTTCGATCCGGAAAATATCGCCAAGTTAAAAGAAACCTTTGCCTATTTTGAACGGTTCAGGATCCTCTGTGCCACCCGTAGATCTGCCGGGGGCACCGGTTCAGAAGAAGTCAATACCTGGTTCTATCACCGGTGGCTGGAATATCTCAGGCAGAAAGGAATAGCGACTGAAAGGCCTCATTTCCTGGTGGGAGAACCGGTCATGATGGTCCGCAATGATTACGCTTTGCGCCTCTACAATGGAGACTCAGGCCTTGTGCTTTACGTGGAAATAGAATCGGAATCCAGGCAGCGGCCTGCCGAACCGATGGCTGTATTTCCCCGCAGCGGCAGCTTTGTCGCTTACCCCTTGGAAGCGCTGAGAGGACGCCTTGAACCGGCCTGGGCAACAACAGTCCACAAGGCCCAGGGCTCTGAATATGACAATGTAGCGATCATTTTACCTACTGCTTACGTCCGCACCCTGACCAGGGAACTGCTCTACACAGCAGTAACCCGGGCCAAAAAATCGGTTGTGATCCTAGGCTCCGAAGAAATATTGAAACTTGGCGTCAGCCACTCCCTAAAGCGCGCTTCCGGCCTGACCGACATGCTCCGCTAAATAAGCCAGGGAAAGTCACGGGTCGAGAAGTCACGGGGACGTTTTGTTTGACTTGCTAAACTGTAAGTTGTATCTCACCTGACTTCCTGAGGTAGCTTGACAATGGTAACGCCGCGCGTTAGCATATAGTTATGATTATTTCATTTGTTTGCAAAGAAACAGAAAAAATATGGAATAGAAAATGGAGTAAATGGGTTGGCAACAATTCCCATAGCGTTGAAATAGCAGATTATCATAAATAAGGGGTGGTGAAAAATGACTGAAGATTTAATTCCAAATGTTACTCCAGGCGAAGTTCTCAATGAAGAGTTTTTAAAGCCCTTAAATATAAGTGCTTACAAACTGGCCAAGGAAACCAGGCTGCCAATAACCAGGATAACTGAAATATTAAAAGGCCGCAGGAGTATAACTGCTGATACGGCATTACGCCTGGGTAAATTTTTCGGGAATAGTGCCCAGTTTTGGCTGGGCTTACAGATGGAGTATGACTTAAGAAAAGAAAAAGAGTCAATTGAATATATCCTGGAGGAGATAGAAGAGTATAAATAAAATGCGGGATAGGAAAACGGGGGTTCAGTCTCATTCCTCATGTTTCTGTCTAAAGAACTTATAAGCTGGCCAGATATGCCAGGCTATCAATAAGTCAATCAAAACGTCCCCCTGTCTCCATCCGTTTCACTCCTCAAGGGGATAAACGCTTTTTTTATCCTGGAGGTGTTCTTTAACAGCTGCCAGGAACTGTGTACCATACTTTTCCAACTTATATTTTCCAATTCCGGAAACATTAAGCAGATCAGACTCTGAAGTAGGCAATTTACGGCAAATATCAACCAGCGTGGCATCTGAAAAGACTACAAATGGCGGAACATTTTGGGCGCTGGCAATTTCTTTCCGTAAAAGGC
>SLBE01000155.1 GCA_007126465.1 Syntrophomonadaceae bacterium
CAGGGGGGAGTGACAAGAGCATGGAAATTGCAGTCCTGATTCTGGCATACCTTTTGGGGTCTTTGCCTTTTGGTTATATCCTCAGCCATATTATTAGGAAAACTGATATCAGGAAACACGGCAGCGGTAACATCGGCGCTACAAACGTTTTAAGAGTTATGGGTTGGAAGGCAGCCCTGCCGGTTTTTGTATTAGATTTTGCAAAAGGGATTGCTGCTGTAGCTATAGCCCGCCTGGTTAGCGAGCAACCTGCATTTTACCTGACGGCAGGATTACTGGCCATGGTCGGGCACAGTTTTCCGGTTTTTCTTAAATTTAAAGGCGGCAAGGCAGTTGCTACGGCAGCAGGTGTACTTGCTGCTTTATCAGGCTGGGTAACTGTCAGCTTACTTGCTCTATTTATAATACTGGTAGCAGCAACACGTTATGTTTCAGCCGGTTCAATTATTGCTTCGATGACCCTGCCTGTATTGTTTTGGCTTTTTGGTTTTGACCCGGCTTATATTATCTTTGGCCTGGCAGCGGCGCTGCTAATCACTGCCCGCCATCACCAGAATATCAGCAGATTGCTTAATGGCACAGAATCGAAAATAGGAAATAAAAAGTAAACTGACAACCTTCTTAAAAAGGGCGTGTTTTGATGATCAGAAAAGAATTCCTTGAGTTGTTGTTTGAAGCTGCCAGCATCCAGCGCTGGAACGATCATATCAGGCCGGAACATTTTACTGAACTCGATAAACAGGCCCATAAAATGGTCTATGCCTATGTCCTGGCCAAGATTGAAGAAACAGATCATGGCGCTGTTATTAACTGGCCCCGCTTAATTGAAGGCGGCTTATTCGAATTTATGCACAGGATAGTATTAACAGATATTAAACCGCCGGTCTATTATATATTAATGGCAGAAAAAGGAGATCAGCTTAACCGCTGGGTTCTCGATAAACTTAAAGACAAGGTAGCAGATCTTCAGGTAGATTTAAATGCCCGGATGGAAAACTATTTCTTTGCAAAAGATCATGAACATCTGGAGAAAAGAATCCTTAAAGCTGCCCATTATTTGGCTACTAACTGGGAGTTTAAAATAATCTATCGCCTTAATGAGGGGCTTTACGGCCTGGAAGATACCCGTGAAAATATTGCCGACCAGATTGAAGAGCATTATGATCTGGCGGGTGTGCAAAAATTAGCCCTCGGCAAAAAGACCAGCAATTTTCTTGACTTGGTCGGACAGCTGCGTTTTCAGCAGCGCTGGGCTCAATCCCCCCGTGTTCCAAAAACTTCAGTAATGGGTCATATGTTGATTGTTGCGATGGTTAGCTACCTTTGTTCCCTGGAACTTAATTCATCTCCAAAACGGATCTACAATAACTATTTTGCCGGTCTCTTTCACGATTTACCGGAAGTATTAACCAGGGATATTGTTTCTCCGGTAAAACGGTCAGTAGCCGGTTTAGATGAGATTATCAGGGAAATTGAACATCGTCAGCTTGAAGAAAGAATTTTTCCCCTGCTGCCTGTCGGATGGCATAAGGAACTAAAATATTTTACCGATAACGAATTTGCCAGTAAAATAATCTTAGGCAAAGAGACAAAAACAGTTACATCAGAAGATATTAACAGGCATTACAATAAAGATCAGTTTTCACCCCTGGATGGCGAAATAATTAAAGCATGTGACCAGCTTGCCGCATATATTGAAACGTTTCTCTCGATTTCCCACGGTATAAAATCGTACCACCTGGAGGAAGCAAACCGTCAACTTTACAAAAGGTACAGCCATAGTAATATTGCCGGAATCAATTTTGGCCAGCTCTTCAGTTACTTTAAGGTTTAACAAAAAAACAGCTGACCGGTTTTATTGACTTTTAAAGTGCCTTGCATTAAAATAGTCTAAGAATTGATAAGACAATTTAATCTAAAAGATTCTAACATCGGGGCGTGGCGCAGTTTGGTAGCGCGCTTGACTGGGGGTCAAGAGGTCGTAGGTTCAAATCCTATCGCTCCGACCATTATTTTTGAAATAAAGGGGTGGTTATATAATAGGAATAAGCATGTTGAGATTTACTAAGAAAGGATGTGCCCTCAGAATGAGCAAAAGGGTTATAATTACTATTGCAATAACTACATTGTTTCTATCATTCTTAGTTCTTCCGGCCCTGGCATCTGACTATAGTTCCACCAGTGTAGGCTTCAGGTATATAGGGGATATTTTTCATGAGAAGGAAGTAAAGGTGGCCGGTGGAACCATCCAGTTTCAAGTCAGAGGAATGGGTGAAGTTAGCGGAACTCATTCAGTACAGACCAGTGCTGCAGAAGCTGTCTACGGGTTAGGTACACAAAATAAAACTTACCTCTCAGCCCATATGACAGGCACAACAGCCATGGATGCCCCTCCCGGTGAATATCTCAGGCTGATCAGCGAGGTTTACCTCAGGAATGACGATGTTACATTACAGACAGGCATGGAAATGGATCCGGGAGAAAGCGGTTATATCAGGCAATCAGCGGCTTCCAGCCATGGACCCGATGGAGATTACTTCAAAACCACCAATCACTTTGGCAATACTGGTGGAACAACAAGAAGAGTTAATGAAGTGGAAGGTTACATGTCCGACCGGATGGAAGTAGTAGGCTATGCAGATGTCTGGGAGGTTACGGAGCGCAGCAGTGGAAATGCAAAAACCGGTTTCTGGGATATGCGCTAATATAAAAATATAAGTTTAAAATATAGAAGAGGCTTACCGGCATAAAAATGCCTGTGAGCCTCTTTTGACAATAAAAAGAATCATAAGTATACTAGTAGTTAGCATTAACTAAATACTTTGGAGGGAATTTATCAAGCATGATTACCGAAAAGAGCGAACATGAAAAGCGCGAAATCTCTTTAGAAAGGGCAGCAGAGTTAAAAAATGCTGTTGCCGATTACCGGGAAGCAGTCAAAAGCATGCCAACCGGTTTTCAGAATTGGGCCCAAATTCAAGAGAACCAAAAAAGGATAAAGAACTATTTTAAAGCAACAGACGAAGAATGGGAAAACTGGCGCTGGCAGTTGAAAAACAGGATTACTACCACTTCAGTTCTAAAAGAGTTACTTCCGCTGGAAAAAGATGAGCTAAATGAAATAGATGAAACAGGGGCAAAGTACCGCTGGGCTGTTTCACCATATTACCTTAGCCTGATCGATCCTGACAATCCTGATGATCCGGTAAAAAGGCAATGCATTCCCACGGAAGCTGAAAATGTTGAAGGTGGTCATGATGACCCGATGGGGGAGGAATATACTTCGCCTACGTCATGTATTACCCGTCGCTACGCCGATCGCCTGATTATTAAGGTTACCAACCAGTGTGCCATGTACTGCCGTCATTGTCAGCGCAGAAGAGGAATAGGAGAAAAAGATCTTGCCACCCCCCGTGAACATCTGGAAGAAGCGATTGAATATGTTCGCCAGAATGAAGAAGTAAGGGATATTCTTATGACAGGCGGAGATGGTTTCATGCAGGACAACCAGACTATTGCCTGGCTGCTTGATGAGCTGGACCAAATCCCTCATGTAGAAATAAAGCGTTTTGGTTCAAGGACACTTGTAACTATGCCGCAAAGAATTGATGATGAGCTGTGTCAGATTTTTTCTGAACACCTTCCACTTTATATTAATACTCATTACAACCATCCCCTTGAAATAACACCACGCGCCCAGGAAGCCTGTTTTAAGCTGGCCCGTTCCGGGGTTAGCCTCGGTAACCAGGCTGTTCTTTTAAAAGGCGTTAACAATGACCCATTTGTAATGCGCAAACTGAACCAGGAACTTTTAAAGGCCATGGTCAGGCCCTATTACATTTTCCACGCCAAGGCTGTTACAGGAACATCGCACTTTAGAACCAAGG
>SLBE01000147.1 GCA_007126465.1 Syntrophomonadaceae bacterium
AGGCGCCTGCTGCCAACAACAACCCTGCTGCCATCGATAACACCTTCAACCCCCTGGCCGGTAATAGAGTTGAAGTCTGTGACTTCCTTAAGATCTAACCCTTCATTTTTTGCTTTTTCTACCAGGGCAGCTCCCAGGGGGTGTTCCGATACCGCTTCGATCCCGGCGGCAAACCCGAGCAGATCAGCCTGCTCGTAACCATTTAAAGAGACCTGATCGGTAACCTGTGGTTTACCCCTGGTCAGGGTTCCTGTTTTATCGAAAGCAATAACCCTGATATCTTTCATGGTTTGAATCGCTTCCCCGCTCCTGATCAAGATTCCCTTTTCCGCACCCAGTCCGCTGCCAACCATTAAGGCTGTAGGAGTAGCCAGGCCGAGGGCACAGGGGCAGGATATAACTAAAACAGCAGTGGCCGCCATAAAGGCCAGGGTCAGGTTGGGAACATCAATATTAGCCCAGGGTGGGTTAACATAGGCAACAATGGAGCTGTGAAAGTCCGGAAAGATCAGCCAGGAAACAAATGAAGACAGGGCAATCAGCAGAACTGCGGGGACAAAGTAACCAGTTACTTTATCAGCAAATTCCTGGATCGGAACCTTTGAACCCTGGGCTTCTTCCACCATTTTGATAACCTGGGATAAAAATGTATCTTTGCCTACCTTTGTTACCCTGACCTGCAGAGCCCCCTGACGGTTAATTGTAGCTCCGATTACTTCATCACCGGTTTGCTTTTCAACCGGCAGGGATTCACCTGTAGCCATAGATTCATCGATACTGCTCTGACCGCTGACGACCGTACCGTCGGTAGGAATTTTTTCGCCGGGCTTTACCAGCATTACCTGCCCTGCCTGCAGTTCATCGACAGGGATTTCCCGCTCAGAACCATTTTCAATAATACGTGCTGTTTTTGCCTCCATGGCCAGCAGTTTCTTGATCGCCTGTGAAGCCCTGCCCTTGGCCTTGGTTTCCAGGAAACGGCCAACCAGGTGTAAAGCCATAATGCTTGCAGCCATTTCCACAAAAGTAGTCAGGGGGAACCAAAACTGGAGAAAGCTAAGCAGGTATGGCAGGGCAGAACCAAGAGTCACAAGCGTGTCCATATTGGCGCTGCCCCGTTTAAGGGCACGCAGCGTGCCCATATGGGTATCTTTGCCGGCGATAAAAATTGCCGGAAAGGCCAGGATAACGCTAATAACAAAATATCCGGGGATAGTGACGACAAACATATGTATCATCATTAAAACCATGATTATGCCGGCAAATATTGCAGCCAGCCACATCTTGCCGGCCGCCCGCCTGATAGTATTTTCATCCCGGTCTTGAACTACATGATCAGACTCTGTTTGTTCACCTTTTTTTTCCTCTTCTACCACCCGGTATCCGGCACTGGCCACAAGTTCAACAAGGTCATCCCGATTTACCTTATTCTTATCATATTTAACTGTCGCTTTTTCTGCAGCAAAGTTTACTGCCGCCTCTAAAACACCCGGTTGATTTTGCAGGGTGCCTTCTAAACCCCGGGCGCAGGAAGCACAGCTCATCCCGTCAATTTTAAAAACAGCGTCAATTACTGAACTTTTTTCCTGTTCGATCGTCCCGCTGTACCCGGCATCTTTCACTCTCTGCAAAACTGCCTCCTCTGACAGAATATCCGGATCATACTCCAGGTGTGCTTTTGCTGAAGCAAAATTAACTGCAGCGCTTTTTATGCCTTCAGTCTCCTGCAGACCCTTTTCAAGGCCCATAGCGCAGGAAGCGCAGCTCATACCGTCAATTAGCAGGGTTATTTTTTTCATTTTTGTTAACCTCTTCCATAAAAATATCCAAAATTCAAGCTCATTTACTAATCAAGTAAAAGTAATGCTTTTTCCTGTTATTAAATACTCACAAGTAACCTGCACCCTACAAACCTTTGAAATGTAAGAGACTTGTAAGCTTTGTATGGTTATTATTGCTCAAACAAAGCAGTTGAAATATAGCGATCTGCCAGATCTGGAAAAACGGTAACCACCATTTTCCCCTCATTCTCCGCACGCCCGGCAACCTGCAGGGCTGCTGCGCAGGCAGCACCGGAGGATATCCCAACCAATAATCCTTCAGATCTCATCAATGAACGTGCAGTATCAAGTGCAGACTGGCTTGATACCCGTACGACTTCGTCAACCAGGTCATGCCTGTAAATATTCGGAATAAATCCGGCGCCAATTCCCTGTATTTTATGCGGACTCGGGCTTCCCCCGGAAAGAACTGGAGACTCTTCCGGTTCAACAGCTATAGCTTGCAGTCCGGGTTTAAGTTTTTTCAATGTTTCTGAAACCCCGGTAATTGTTCCGCCGGTTCCCACACCGCAAACCAGGATGTCTATTTCCCCTTCTGTATCTGCCCAGATTTCCTGTGCAGTCGTCCGCCGGTGAATCTCGGGATTTGCTTCATTATTAAACTGCTGTGGTATAAAATACTGCTTGCTGTCCCGGGCCATCTCTTCAGCTTTTTGCACGGCTCCCGACATTCCCTTCTCACCTGGAGTCAGGATCAGTTCAGCTCCCAGGGCCTTAAGCAGACTGCGCCTTTCACGACTCATAGTATCAGGCATAACCAGGATACATTTATATCCTTTGGCGGCTGCTACCAGGGCGAGCCCTATTCCTGTATTTCCGCTGGTCGGCTCTAAAATTACCTTGCCATTACCAAGCAACCCCTTTTTCTCTGCATCTTCAATCATACTGAAGGCAATGCGATCCTTTACGCTCCACCCTGGGTTATAAGCTTCAATTTTTGCAACAACCAGGGCTTTGCAGTCTTTCGCAACCTTGTTCAGCTTAACAAGAGGGGTGCCGCCAATCAGTCCGGTAACATCGTTTGCAATTCTCATAACCAGCCTCCATTAGATCCTAAAAAATTCCCTACTATTATTATAGGCAATATATTAATTACATTTTAACCAATTGTAATAGGGCTGTCAACCTGTAACATAAGTTTAAGAAGGTATTAAAAAGGAGACTTTTAGCCGTCTTCAGGGCCATACCAAACAACTCTTTGCGGGAAGGGAATCTGGATACCTTCAGCTTCAA
Organism: Syntrophomonadaceae bacterium; assembly: GCA_007126465.1. Classification (GTDB taxonomy): domain Bacteria; phylum Bacillota; class Dethiobacteria; order DTU022; family DTU022; genus T3SED10-7. The sequence continues at coordinate 3,075 of SLBE01000147.1, forward strand.
TCGCTATTTTTATTTTCCAAAGAAGTTCTCTTTGCACGGTATACCATTCGGAGGTAGGGGTCCAGATGCGGGCGACAATATCAACACTGCTATCTCCTAGGTTATCAACGAAAACAAAAGGCGGAGGGTTAACCATGGTCAGGGAATGTTCTTCCACCAGGTTTTTAATAATCTTGATCGCCTTATCGGCATCATCAGAATAGCGAATCCCAATATCCAGATCGAGCCGGCGAACCGGATTCAACGAAAAATTTGTAATGCTCGATGTGAAAACAGTTTCGTTGGGAATCCGAACATATAGGCCGTCAAGGGTGCGGATTGCCATAGATATTATATTTATGTCTTCAACAAAACCGCGGTGATCGCCTATCATTATCTGATCTCCAAGCTTGACTGGCCTTTCCCCCATCAGAAAGAGTCCGGATATTAAATTCCCGATAATACTTTGACTGGCAAAACCGACAGCCAGGCCAACAATGCCCCCTGCTACCATTAAACCGGATGGTTCCAGTCCGAGGGTGGGCATAATCCAAAGCACAGCTATAACCAGGATGCCATAAGAAACTATTTTAGTCAGCAGTTCAAGGTTTTCCTGGCCCATTTTTTCTTTAAAAGTCCTGCGCAGCTGCACTACCATAACTTTTGAGAGGACTATGGCAGTAAAAAAAATAAATGCTGCTATTATCAGGCTAAGCCAGGTAACATCGCCATATAAAGGTTTATTCAGCCATTCAAGCAATTAATAGCCCTCCTCCATAGCTGTCCGTCCCGGCAGCTTAAGAAACCTGGTGCTAAATA
>SLBE01000078.1 GCA_007126465.1 Syntrophomonadaceae bacterium
CCATCAACCTTTCCATTGCCCTGCAGCGCCTGGGCTACCGGGTCTGCCTGATCGACGTCGATCTCGGCACTGCCAATGTGGAATTCCTGTTAAACCTTAACGCACCCTATAATATCGGGCACCTTTTAAACGGTGAACTCGGCTTGAACGATATCCTGATCGAAGGGCCGGAAGGGGTCACCATCCTGCCCGGGGCCTCAGGCCTCGAAAAGCTGGCCAATTTAAATGAATGGCAGTTCACCCGCCTGGTTAATTCTTTTAATGAAATCGATAAAAACTACGACCTGGTTGTTTTAGACACCGGGGCCGGCATTTCTTCGAACGTAACCAATTTCCTGATGGCAGCAGATGAAATCCTGCTGGTTACCAACCCCGACCCGCACGCCGTCTTGGATGCTTACGCGCTGATTAAAACAATCAGCCGCCTGCGCGATAAATTAAATATCAAGCTGATTGTAAACCGGATCACAAAACCGGGCGACGAAACCAAGGTTAAACTGAACCTGCTTAACACCTGTCGTTCCTACCTGGACCAGCCGATTGAATTCTTAGGCTCCGTTCCTGAAAGCAGCACCGTGTCCGGTTCAATAAGGGATATGACTCCCTTCGTTTTACATTACCCTGATAGCACTGCCACGGCCTGCCTGCTAAATATTGCCCACCGCTTAAGCGGGGCCTCCTTAAAAACTCCGGCTGCCGGAGCGGCACAAGCCCGGGGCGAAACAGAAACCGCACAGGCAGGTGAAGCAGGTGAAGACGCCGGTCAGGGCGAACAGAAAGGGCTGCGCCGTTTCATCGGCGAACTGCACAAACTATTTTCAGCCAGCGGTTAAGAAATTGCCCGCTTGAGAAAATGCCTGCAGAAGAAGGATATTGAATTTAAAGCACGAAATATAGGCAGAGCCTAAACCGGAGAATAGAATTGTCATATGCCGGATAAGAAACTATAAATAACCCTGAGACTCAGGGATCTAAGGTGAGGTGGAAAAGCGGTGGAAGAAGAAATCAGCCTGGTGGAAATCGGGCAAATATTACTGAAGCGCTGGAAACTGCTTTTTTTCCTGCCTATCCTGGCCCTGATCCTCGCCTACGGGATCAGCGCATATATCATAACTCCGCAGTACGTATCGTCAGCTACCCTGATCGTCATGCCCTTCACCGAAGAGCTGGAAGGGGGCGGGGTTGTCCGTCACGACATTGAATCGACCCGCCAGGTAGTACAGAGCACCAAGCAGCTTACCTTAAGCATGGAAAGCATGCAGCAGATCATTGTCGAACTGAACCTGCCTTACACCCCCACCACCCTGCGGGGCAAGATCGATATTAATGTAGGCGACGTAACAGAAGTGCAGGTAACCGATCCCAATCCGCAGCGGGCCTATGAAATTTGCACAGAGGTTACCGCTGTCTTAATGGAATACATCACTGAAGCTGCCCGCCTGCAAAACGTGCAGCTTTTAAACCCGGCCCAGGTGCCCGCTTCACCCGACAGCCCGCGTATTGCCCTGAACATGGCCATTGCTTACGTGCTGGGTTTAATGATCAGTGTGGCCCTGGCCTTCCTGTTCGAACATCTCGACAACACCATTAAAACACCGGACGATGTTCAAAAATATGTCGGTCTGCCGGTCCTCGGTGTAATCCCTGAATTTGACGAGGAGGATATCCGCTAACAATTATGGTGATCAGAAAAAAAGAAGAAAATGAAGATCCCGGCGTTATCATAACCGGAACCCGTTCAGCCGCATCAGAAGCATACCGTACCCTGCGCACCAACATCCAGTTCATGACTTTAGATAACCTGACCAAGTCACTGCTGGTTGTCGGGCCCCATCCGGGCTGCGGCAAAACCACAACCGTGGTTAACCTCGGTATGACCCTGGCCCAGGCCGGCTGCTCTGTCCTGCTGGTTGATACCGACTTAAGGCGGCCTAAGCTGCACAGCATCTTCCGCTGCAAAAACTTTTTCGGCCTGACTACCATGCTGATCGAAGAAAATATCAATATGAACGCTGCCCGCCACAGGACCTTTACCCCCAACCTGGATGTCATTCCCAGCGGGCCGATACCGCCGAACCCGGCCGAACTGCTTGCCAGCCGTAAGATGCACCGTGCCTTAAAGGAATTTGCCGACCGCTATGATTACATCGTGCTTGATTCACCACCAATGCTGAACATGGCCGATGCCTCCATCCTCTCCAGCCTGGCCGATGCCACGATCATGGTTATGGCATACGCTGAAACTACCAGGGAAGAAGCAGTTAAAGTTAACCAGCAGCTGCAGATGGCCAAGGCCAACGTAATCGGCACCGTGATAAACGGCATGCCACCGCACCAGGATCCTTACGGGTATTATGGCTATTACGAAGAAGATGAACAACCGGAGAAAAAACCGAAGAAAAAACCTAAGAAGAAAAAGAAAAAGCAGAGCCAGGAAGAAGCAGGGGACTTCGATCTCGATTTCGACCCGGAAAAGGCCTACGAAGATCTATAGCATTGTGGACAGCATTACTTGTATACATCGCCTCGGGTATCTATTTTCGCAACTATTAATTCATCATCATTGCTTAAGGAATAGATTATTCTATATTTCCCGACTCTTAAACGAAATAAATCAGGATAGCAACGTCCTTTTAGCTTCTTAATATCGCCTCTTGGAATACTATCTATTGCTTTAATAATTCTTGACTGGGCATCTTTATCGTACTTCTTAAGTGTGCGATAAGCACTTTTTAAATAGGTGATTTTGCGCATATTACTTATCTCTTAAAATAAGCTTCTTTACTTCTTCTGCACTAACCTTATCTTCATTAACTATCCTTTCCCAAATCTCTTCTTCTTCTTTCTCACTAATATATAATTCCTGTTCTTCTCTCGTTTTTAAAAAGAGTAAATACTCAATAGCCTGACCAGTTTTACTTTCCGGTAACTCATCAACCAGTCTTTTTAACAATTCTTTAGGTGTACTCACCTTGAACCCTCTCTTCACAGTAGATCTTGATATTTCTAAATTACCATAACTTCGGTTAATAAACAATTTACTTCACTTTCTGAAACCATTCTACCGTCCGCCTGAGTCCTTCTATGAAATCGACCTCGGCCCTGTAGCCGAGTAACTTCTCTGCTCTCGAAATATCAGCCAGGGAATGCTTTACATCCCCGGGCCGGGCCTCGGCATATTCAGCCTCTATCTCCAGGCCCATAATCTCACTCAACAGCTCAACCAGCTGGTTCAAAGTAAAGCGTTCTCCGCAGGCCACGTTGATCACTTCACCCCGGCCCACTTGCTCACTTTTACAGGCCAGCAGGTTGGCCGCTACCGCATTATCGATATAGGTGAAGTCCCGCGACTGCTCGCCGTCACCGTAAATTACCGGAGCCTTCCCCTTTAACATGGCCAGGATAAACTTCGGAATCACCGCCGCATATTCGGAAGCAGGATCCTGGTATGGCCCGAAAATATTGAAATAGCGCAGGCTGACCGTGGGCAGGCTGTAGATATCAGCGTAAACCCGGGCATAAAGCTCCCCCGTATATTTGCCTACCGCGTAGGGAGACAAAGGGTTAGAGGGCATATCTTCCACCTTGGGCAGCACCTCGGTATCACCGTAGGCAGATGATGAAGCTGCGTAAACAAAGCGCTCCACCCCGGCTTCCCTTGCCCCTTCCAGCAGGTTAAGGGTCCCCGTTACATTTGCTTCATTGCTTCTTACAGGGTCGGCTACCGAACGGGGCACCGAAGGAATCGCCCCCTGGTGCAGTACATAGCGGGCGCCCTTTAAGGCAACGCTAACCAGATCCCGATCAATAAAG
>SLBE01000185.1 GCA_007126465.1 Syntrophomonadaceae bacterium
GAGAAGTTAATGTCACTTTGTTCTTCCTCAAGGATTTTTCTTGCCAGCAGCATCCCGGTTGTTTTGCCGCCAATCCTGCCGGTGCCGATCATCCTGTCCCTGATAGAAAGCAGATCTTCCAGGGTAAAAAAATGATCGGCCAGGCGGTTGAACTGGGGGTGTCTGCCGACTAACATCCGGGAAAACTCCTGTTTTAGAGCTTCTACTTCCGGCAAGTCATGTTTTTCAGGGGAATTCCTGTATTGGACCAGCTTGTTATAGACAATATCCCAGGGGGCAATCGGAGTGCTTTCTGCCCGCAGCGGTTCTTTAAAGGCTGACTGTGACAGGGCGGCAGCTTTACCGCTGTCGAAAACGGGCTGCCACCTGTCGCCTGCTGCTTCGTGGGGCATATACATCTGGGCGGAGTAGCGATCAAGGACCTTCAGGGGGTGGATATACATTTGCCCGTTGATCCGGTAGATGTCAAGTAAAACCTGGGTTGTATCCCTGATCCTGGCCACTGTTTTATTGGCATGCCTTCCCCTGGTCAGGGCAAAGTAAGCTACGGTATCAAGTTCCCCCAGGTATGGACAGGTAATCTGAAAAAAATTGGCCAGCAGTTCATCGGTGGCCCATTCTTCGACCAGGTATGAAAGGTTGTCAAAAACGAAAAATTTCTCATGACTGTAGCTGCTGATGATACTGTGAATTTGTTCGCTGAAAGCAGCGAAACCATTTGACGGGTCCACTTCTTCGATGATCAGGCCGTGACGCGGATTAAGGATAGGCATATGCGGGGCGAAACGAAGGTAAATGCAGTTGTTGCCGTTCCTTGTAACATGATCGATAAAAGCCTCGGCAAAATAGATGTAGTCACTTAAGTCATTTACCTGCCAGACGACATTATCCCCGGGGCGCAGCTCTTCAAGAATTTCATCGAGCGGCGCTATACCGGTGCTTACTGCGGGATCTTTCACGGCAACAGTTCCTCCCCAGGTATGAACCTAATGTTTAAACCTTTTTACGGCCGACCCGGCCGGTTAATACCACCGGATCATAGACCGGTGAGAAGGGTGGGGCATAAGCCAGGTCCAGCTGGAAAATGTCGTCCATGGTCATTTTTATGGTTATGGCCGTGGCATAGACATCAATCCTCTTAACCCCGTCAACAGGTCCGGCCAGCTGCGCACCTAAAAGGCGGCCTATTTCCTGCTCCGCTATCAGCACGGCAGACAAGGGTCCAACGCCGGGGTAATAGCCGGATTTACTACCTGAAGTTACTGAAAAGCTTATTGCCTTAAAACCGTTTTCCTCGGCTTCAGCCAGGGTCAGCCCGGTCCGGGCCAGTCCCAGGTCGCGAAACTTGGTTATAGCGGTGCCCAGTACTCCTGGGAATGCTTCCTTTCCACCGCTGATATTAGCCCCTGCGGCAACACCTTCTTTATTGGCTTTTAAAGCTAGGGGTACAAAAACTGGCTGTCCGGAAACTATGTTTTTTGTTTCGGTACAGTCACCGGCCGAGTAAATAAAGGGGTAGTTGGTTTGCATATACTCGTTTACCTTGATCGAGTTTTTAATGCCGGTTTCTATCCCGGCTGCCCGGGCCAGGTCGCTGTTTGCCTCAACACCTGCAGCTACCACAACCAGATCGAATTCTGCTGATTCTTCATCACAGTGCACTTCAACGCCGCTGTTAGTTTCTGTTACTTCTTTTACCGTCTTGTTAAGGTGCAGTTTAACGCCTTCTTTTTCCATCTCGGCAAGGCCCAGGTCGGAAATCTCTTTCTCAAGGCTGCGGGAAAGTGAGTCGCGGCGGTGAAAGAGGTGGGTATCCAACCCGCGGGCCAGGAAAGCTTCAAGCATTTCAATGGCAATATAACCGCCACCAACTACGGCACAGGATCTTGGTTTTTCCTTTTCAATAAAGGATCGCATCGCTTCAGAATCTTCCAGGGTATGGGCGTTGTAAATCCGCTTCGAAGGGGTATATTCTATGCCAGCCTGCATTGGCCTGGCCCCGGTGGCAATAACCAGGTAGTCAAAGTCGGCGGTGCTTTTGCCCCGGTCGGTTTTAAAGGTGATTGTTTTTTGTTCTGCGTCTATTTCTGTCACTTTACTATTGAGCCTTAAATCAAGCTTGCGCTTCTTCCTGGCATCTTCGGGGCTCATTCCCATCAAACTTTCCAGGCTGGGGACGATACCTTCTACGTGGTAGGGGATACCACAGGCTGCGTAAGAAATATACTGACCCTTTTCCAGGACAATTACATCCCAATCCGGTTGCTGACGCTTAACCTGGCTGGCGGCGCTGAGCCCACCGGCATTACCACCGATTGCTATAACTTTTTTCATTATATTTCACCCCGCTATTATTAGAACTTCTTGTTTTATAAAACATAACTGTACTATAAACTATTACATAAAAAAAAGCAGTTCCCTGCTTTTAATTAAAGATAAAACCGGGACAGGCAAAACTCTAACCTGCCCCGGTATATTTTTTTAAATCAGTTCAGGAGATATTGATTTTGCTGTAAGCAGGGAATATCCGAAAGCGGGGTCGAGCAGATCATCTTTAAAAGCTGAAATATCGACTTTTCTCCGCATCAGGTTTAAGTAAAGGCCTGCATTATCAACTTCCCCGGTCAGGCGAAAACCGACCAGGCGGTTATCAAGAACCCATAGTTTAAGCAGCCTGCCGTTTAATCGGCTGCGCATTTCTTCACCTTCCATCATCCCTGCGGCCATAACCGGTATGCCGATGTGTTTCAAGCTGTTCATGCTGTCGGAGCCGCTGTAAGCTGTTTTATAGCCGAGGACATTTAAGGCGGCAACCCGGCCCTGTTCAACAGCATTGGGATAATTGGCATTTGTGTAGCGTTTTCCGCTGAAACGGTCCGTGGTTTCGGCAATATCGCCTGCTGCATAAATATAAGGGTAATTTGTTTCCAGGTAAGAATCTACCAGGATACCCCAGTCGCTTTCCAAACCCGATTTGTTCAGCAGTTCAAGGTTTGGTTTCAGTCCGGTGGCAGCGACAAGCAGATCGGCACGCAGTTCCTTTCCAGAGCGCATTTGAACAGCTTCGGCTTTTGTTTTGCCGCTAAAAGCAACGGCGTCGGCATCGTCCCCCTGGATGATATTTATGCCTTTTTGTTTCAGGATTTTTAAAACCTCTTCCGAGGTTTCCGGATCAAGCATGGTGCGCATTACCCTTGAACGGACCAGCATGGTTACATCCAATCCCATTTCCTTTAACAGCAGGGCTATTTCGACCCCGATGAAGCCGGCGCCAACTATCAGCGCGCTGCTTACTTCCCTGCGGCGAACTTTTTCCAGCATTTTTTCACCGGCCTGCAGGGACTTAAAGTTGTGTATATTGTCCAGGTCCGCCCCTTCCAGGGGTGAATAAAGCCGGGCACCGGCAGCAATGATCAGGCTGTCGTAAGCAATATCTTTACCGGATTCAATTGTAACCTGCCGGGCATGCGGTTTTATAGCGGTAACTCTTGTTCCGGAATGATAGTTTATGTTCAGGCGATCTGTAAAATCTTCCCCTTTCCAAAAATGAACGGGACTGCCGCTTAAAAAGTATTCAACCAGGGCCGGGGGTGAATACGGCGGGTAAGGCTCGGCAGAGAGCATTATTATCTCGCAGTCCTGGTTTTCTGCGCGGATTGTTTCTGCAGCAGATACTCCGGCCGGGCCCGCACCGATTATAACTATCTTCATTGCTTATCTAACCTCCTCGCCCTTGAAATTAATCATCCTGCGGCATTTCTATACTTCCCGGGTCAATAGCCGGAAGCCCAAGCTCCTGGCGTTTCTTTTCA
>SLBE01000254.1 GCA_007126465.1 Syntrophomonadaceae bacterium
CTTAAAACCAAAGCTTCAGGAGCTATCATCATATTAATAATTAAACACCCCTGCCCTTAGCTATGGTTTGCAACAAAGGTCTTCCTCCCAGGAGGTGGAGGTGAAGGTGAAAAACAATCTGACCGGCATCTGCGCCACAGTTAATAACTACGCGGTAACCCTTTTTATCCAGCTTAAAATCTCTGGCAACCTGGTTCGCAACAGAGTGCATATGTCCAATCAATGCTTCATCTTCTTCTTTTAAATCAAGATGGGTTGGAATATGCTTATGCGGCACAACTAAAATATGAACCGGTGCAGCCGGATTGATATCTTTAAAGGCCACTACTTTTTCATCTTCATACACTATATCTGCATCAAGTTCACGGTTAATAATTTTACAAAAAATGCAATCTGCAGACATTCGAATTCCTCCTGAACGGTATTATAACACAGCGCGTGAAAGCAATCAAAGTAATGTTGCTGTGCTCTTAAACTCCTACTTCGATAAATGATCTCTTTTTACCTTTTTAGAGGAAAAATTTTTATATTTATGCGGCCGTACCTAATTGTGGTAGCCTGCCGTAGAAAAATCAACGATTACATGGTCCTCAGGTGGAATAATTGCCAGGTTACACTTGTCCAACCTGCTGAATATAACTGCGCTCGCTAATCGTTTAGGTTGAAACTACACCAGTTTAGCTCCAGGCTTCACTTCGTCGCCTAATTTCTTGCACTCACTTTACGTTCGCTTCAGGCTTTGCTAAAACGGCATTTCCATGCCTACACTTGATGCTCGCTTAAGGTTTTTAGCATGCTGCGCAGCTGCAATTACTTTAATTGCTTGAGCAGACGCTTTTTACAGGGCTGCTGCTATCCGCTATAATAAACAATACGGAGTTATTAGTCGTCAGGAGTGAACCAGTTTGGAAATTGAAGTATCGGAAGCTTTGGGCCGTTCAGATGTAACCTTCATTGATGTACGTTCTCCGGAAGAGTACCGGAATGCTTCTATTCCCGGCTCAATAAACATTCCTCTCTTTGATAATCATGAACATCACCAGTTAGGCCTTATTTACCACAATGTCGGTGAAAAAGAAGCCCGCCTGGTTGCCCTGGATATGGTATCGCCTAAGCTGCCCACACTTGTAAATAAAATCCTGGAAGCGGCAGGGCCAAATACTCCACTTTTATACTGTTATCGGGGTGGTATGCGCAGCCTGAGTCTTTATGAAGTACTCAGACTTACGGGTGTTGATGTGCTTAGACTAAAAAAAGGCTATAAAGCTTACCGCAAATATGTTAATCAGAAGCTTGCCAGTTACAGCTTAAAGAGTAAGCTATTTGTTTTACACGGCCTGACGGGAGCAGGTAAAACTGCAGTCTTGAAAAACCTGGAAAGTAGAGGCTGCCCGGTTATTGATCTCGAAGAACTGGCCGGCCATCGCGGTTCAGTTTTCGGAGCTGTCGGTGATGTATATGAACGTTCCCAAAAAGATTTTGATGCACTTCTGCTGAATCAGCTGGAAAATTTTACAGATGAAAAGTTAATTTTTATTGAGGGAGAAGGCCGGCGTATCGGCAACATTTACCTGCCTGTTTTCCTGGGTAATGCCATGGACAGCGGTTTTCAAATCTTACTTACTGCTTCCCTCGAAAAAAGGGTAGAGCGTATCCTGCAAGCGTATATCCCGGAGTCAGTCCCTGAATGGTTGAAGATACAGCTTGAATCGGCAATTAGTTCTTTAAGAAACAGGCTCGGCGATAAAAAGACGGATTTACTGCTGGACAGGCTGAAACAGGAGCAATATCGTGCTGTTGCAGAAATGCTCTGTACAGATTACTACGACCTTTATTATAAAGATTCAAAACCTGAAAGCGCTCAATTTGACGCTGTTATTGATGCTGAAGATCTGGACAGGGCAGCTGCAGAAATTGCCGCATATTACAAAATCGAAACTAATAGTAATATAGAGTCTCAACTGCCTAACTAAAGCATTGCAAAAAAGGGACAACTAGCTTTATAATTTATTAAATATCTTAACAAGGAGTGTTATGTTAATGAATCCTTATGATGCTGCACATAATCTGGCTAAAGCGCTGCGTGAATCCTCGGAGTTCAAAGAGATGAAGGATGCGCAGGCTGCAGTAAAAGCAGACCCTTCAGCCAAGGAAATGCTGCTGGATTTCCGCAAAGAACAGTTTAATATGCACAAGCAGCAGCTTTCCGGGGTAGAGGTATCACAGGAACAAAAAGATAGGCTCGAAAAGCTTTATGAAGTGGTCAATATGAATACTTTGCTTAAAAACCTCTTAACAGCAGAATATAAAGTATCTGTACTGCTTGAAGATATCCAGAAAATAATCAACGAAGCAAACAAGGAGATATATGACCAGGAGTTAATCGGCAATATAGAAGATTACTTTGGTGGTCAAGAGCAGGAATATGAACAGTAATAACAACTATAAAGCCTTACTGATCGATCTTGACGGCACACTGCTCGATCTGGATATTCAGCAATTTATCGACGCTTATATTGATGCCCTTTCAGATAGATTTATCGAGCACCTGGACAAAAAAGATTTCGCTGAACAACTCTTTGGCGCAACCTCGGTGATGGTAAAAAACGATGATCCAGGCAAGAGCAATGAAGAGGTTTTTTATACAGATTTTTGTCGGCGGATCGGATTAAGCGAAAAAGAAATAAAACCGGTGGTAAAGGATTTCTATGATAATGATTTTCCACGGTTAAACTGTTGGGCCAGGGAACATCCCCGGGCTGATGCTGTTATTAAGGCAGCAAAAGACAGGAATTTAACTTTAGTGCTTGCAACCAACCCGATTTTTCCAGCTGCGGCCATCCTGGAAAGGCTATCGTGGAGTGGCTTTACAGAAAAAGACTTCACGTTTATCACAACCATGGAGAACATGCACTTCTGTAAGCCCAGGATAGAATACTACAGGGAAATTGCAGATATCATAAACTGTCCGCCTGAAATGTGCCTCATGGCGGGAAACGACACCCTTGAAGATCTTGTTGCTGCAAAAGCTGGGATGGATACCTTCCTGGTTGATGATTTTATATTGCAGCGTGATGAAAATGAACCTGTATGCGACTACCGGGGCAGCCTCGAAGATCTTGCTGCTTTTCTTGCCACATCTGGATAAATTTCAGTCAGATAGTTTAACTACCCGGCCAACGCCGCCTGGAGCTACCCAACCTGCTTAATAAAATTGAAACGAGCATAAAGTGCAAGCAGCATGAAAGTAACGTTTTAGCAAAGCCTGAAGCGAACGTAAAGCGAGTGCTAAAAATTAGGCGACGAAGTGAAGCCTGGAGCAGGTCGGCCTACATGGATGTAGGCTGCCTCGAGAAGGACCCGGATGGCCCGTCGAGAGGGTAACCAAAGCGGAAGGCTGAGACTGTAGTCGGATCCTAATTTTGCACGCAGCGATCAGAGAGCGAAGGCTTTCTAAAATGGTAGGAATAGAGTAACCCAGGCGTAAGATTGAAGCTAAGCCGCTGCAGTTTCAGCCTAAACGATCAGCGAGCGCAGTTTTTTAAGCAGGCTAGGCAGTTATATTTTAATAGTTACCCTGTCGAGCGCTTTCTCTTGATATTAACTGCCCTTAAACAGTCACCATCTTCCTGTTCGAGCCGGGCATCAATTTCCCTGCCCCTCCAATGCAAACCCTTGATATCAGCATCTATTTTTACTCTCAGGTAATGAGGGGTAAATCCTTCTCCGTAACTGTATGGCACAACTTTTTCAACTAAAACTGACTGAATCGTACCGATAAAGCGCTGCCTGTACTCAGAAGCCATTTTTTCGCCGAGTTCGATCATTTCCCTGCTGCGGGCATCCTTAACCTGGTTCGGCAATTGTTCACTATAACCGGCAGCTGCAGTGCCCGGACGTGTTGAATACTTAAACACATGCAGGCGGCTAAAACCTATCTCTTCAATTAGCTTCATACTACGCCGGTGATGTTTTTCTGTTTCGCCGGGAAATCCGACTATAACATCGCTGCTCAACGATAAGCCGGGTATTTCCTGCTTAAGCCATTTAGCCAGGTAAAGATATTCTACCGGCTCATAAGGCCTGTTCATACTCCTTAGAATCTCTCCATCACCACTTTGCAGGGGAATGTGCAGGTGAGGGCAAACTACAGAAGATGCAACAATCTGTTCAACCAGGGCAGAATTTATATCAGACGGTTCCAGTGAACTGAGACGCAGGCGCTTCAACCCCGGCACACCCTCCATGGCGCTTAGCAGTTCCGCCAGGGATGAATCTTCAAGATCCTCACCATACAAACCAAGGTGCACTCCGGTCAGAACAACTTCCCTGCAACCTGAAGCAGTTAGTGCTTCCGCCCTGTTCAACACTTCAGAGGGAGGCATACTGCGCAGAGGGCCCCTGACACTGGGAACAATGCAATAGCTGCAGTTTTGATTACAACCTTCCTGGATCTTCAGAAAACCCCTGGTCCTACCTCTCCGTCCGGCCGGAGGCAGCAGTTCAAAGCCGGAACCGGCTTGATGTGGTTTAACAAGATCAATCAATTCGCCCCGATTAATTGATTCAACCAGGGCTGGGAAGTTTTCACGCTCCTGGTTACCTATAATTAAATCTGGCTGCTCCTCAATTTTTTTAATTTCTTCAGGTGAGCCCTGGGCATAACAACCGGTTACAGCAATAATCGCTTCAGGCGCCCTGCGCCGGGCCCGGCGTATTGCTTTCCGTGATTTGTGATCGCTGTGCCCGGTTACAGTACAGGTATTAATGACATAAAGATCAGCCTCTTCATCAAAATCAACAATCCTGTAACCTGATTGCTCAAAAAGCTCCTGCAGTGATTCAGTTTCACAAAAATTTACCTTGCAGCCAAGCGTATAAAATGCTGCTTTCTTTTTCAAACATTTACACCTTCCCCGGCAAGATCGCCCCAGGCTGATTGAACCAGTGCAATAGCTGCCGCAGCAGCAGTCTCGGTTCGTAAAACACGCGGGCCCAGATGAACTGCTTCAGCTCCCGCCTCTTGTAATGCTTCTATCTCAGATTTTTCGAAACCTCCCTCAGGCCCGACAAAGAGAAAAACAGCCTTGCCGGTTGGGCAGGGCTGTTTCAGTAAGCCTGCTAAAGAGACTGCTTTTTCCCTTTCCCAGGGCACAAAAGCCTTAACATTTCCGATCCTGGGTAAAATATGCTTAAAAGAAGAAACCGGTTCTACATCAGGCAGATAAGCCCGACGGCACTGAGCTGCCGCTGAACGAACTTTACTGCACCAGCGTTCAATTCTTTTCTGATCCTGTTTTTCATTTCTCTGCGGTATACTTCTCTCAGATTTAAAAGGCACAATCCTGTTCACACCCAGTTCAACCGCCTGCCTGACTATTAAATCCATCTTATCGCCCTTGGTCAGGGATTGAAAGAGAGTTATATTCAATGGTGACTCTGAATTCGGAAGCTTGCTGCCCAATCTGACTAAAACTTCTGAAGAGGTAGAAATAACAACCTCTCCCTCCCTGGCCAGGCCTAAACCATCGGCAATAACCAGGTTGTCACCCGGTCTTAAGCGCAGCACCTTAAATGCATGGTTTATGTCCCGGGAAGCCAGATTAACTTCTGCACCGGAAACTAATGATTCTCCTTTCAAGAAAAAATAATGCATAGGCTATTCTAAACCCCCGACGGGATTAACTTCCACTGAAAGCATTTTTAACCTTATCAAAAAGGCCCTTGTTCTCTACTCCTACGTCTTCACCACTAAGGTGAGCCAGTTCGGCCAGGAGTTCTTTTTGACGCTGATTAAGTCGTTTCGGAACCGTAACCTTAATTTTAACCTGCAGATCACCTTTACCAGAACCGCGCAGGTAAGGCATACCACGGCCTTTCAAACGGAATGTAGTGCCATGTTGAGTCCCTTCAGGCACTGTCAGCTCTGCTGTTCCATCCAGGGTCGGCACTTCCAGCTCAACACCCAGGGCTGCCTGGCTGATACTGATAGGCTGTTCCATGATCAGGTTACTGCCCTGGCGCTTAAACTTCTTGTGCGGCCTAACCCTGACTACAACATACAGATCGCCAGGCGGACCACCCCGTACTCCGGCTTCGCCTCCGCCGCTTACCCTTAACCTTGAACCATCCTCAATTCCGGCAGGAACTTTAATATCTATTTTTCTTTCCTTGACAATGCGCCCCTGGGCGCTGCAGGCCGGGCAGGGTTCCCTGACAATTGTACCTTCACCACGGCACTCGCTGCAGGGCTGCATACTCACAAACCTGCCAAAAGGAGTGCTGCGGGCAAACTGCTGCTGCCCGCTGCCTCCACAGGTTGAGCAGGCCTCAGGGCTTGTTCCCGCCTTGGCCCTGCTGCCGTTACATTCGGGGCAGTTTTCAGTCCGGGGAATATTGATTGTTTTTTCCCCACCGCTGTAAGCTTCTTCGAGGGTGATATCCAGATCATAGCGGAGGTGGTTTCCCTGCTCAGGGCCGGGCGGTCTACGTCTTGCTCCACCACCCATTCCTCCGAAAAACTGCTCGAATATCTCATCAATTCCACCACCGAAACCAAATCCACCAAAACCGGAACCGCTAAAGCCCTGTTGACCCGCTGCACCAGCATCAAATCCGGCCTGATGCCCGAAACGATCATATTGCTCCCGCTTCTGGGGGTCGCTCAATACATCATAGGCTTCCTTGATTTCCCTGAATTTCTTTTCGCTTTCACCATCATCTTTATTAAAATCAGGATGGTATTGCTTGGCAAGACGGCGATATGCTTTTTTAATCTCTTCAGGAGAAGCGCTGCGTTCTACTCCCAGCACTTCATAGTAATCTCTTTTACTCATATCCAGGTATCATCCCTCACTAAAGCTTTATTAATTATTAACTTTCCTTACCGGTATCTTCGCTTTCAGCTTCACCGGTGTCCTCTTCCTGAACGTCATAGTCGGCATCCACCACATTTTCATCTTCTGTACTCTCCGGACCGGCTTCACCTTCAGCTCCGGCTGCCTGATCTTCCTGGGCTTTAGCCTGCTCATAAAGCTTGGTAGACATTTCATGCATGTAACCATTCATTTTTTCTGTGGCCTGCTTTATTTGTTCCAGGTCTTCCCCCTGGGAAGCCTGACGCAGTTCCTCAATGGCTTTATTGATTTCTTCCTGTTTATCTGGTTCTACCTGATCTCCAAGATCTTTTAGTGATTTCTCGGCACTGTAAGCAAGGCTATCTGCCTGGTTACGGGCCTCGGCCAGCTCCCGGCGTTTCTTATCTTCTTCAGCAAACTTTTCAGCTTCATTGACCATTTCATCAATTTGATCCTTCTCAAGACCGCCTGAAGCAGTGATAGTAATGCTTTGTTCGCGGTTTGTGCCCAGATCTTTAGCCGACACATTGACAATACCGTTGGCATCAATATTAAAACTGACTTCAACTTGTGGAACGCCTCTTGGAGCAGGGGGGATGCCGTCAAGCATAAATCGGCCCAGTGTCTTGTTATCAGCTGCCATTGCCCTTTCTCCCTGGAGAACATGGATTTCCACACTGCTCTGGTTATCCGCCGCTGTTGAGAAAATCTGTTTCTTCTCAGTCGGGATCGTTGTATTGCGCTCAATAATTTTTGTGTATACTCCACCCAGTGTTTCTATGCCAAGTGAAAGTGGAGTTACATCAAGCAGTAAAACGTCCTTTGCTTCCCCGCCAAGAACGGCAGCCTGATAGGCAGCTCCCATGGCCACAACTTCATCGGGATTAACCCCTTTATGCGGATCCTGACCCAACAGTTTGCGGATAGCTTCCTGTACGGCAGGAATACGGGTCGAACCGCCAACCAGGATGATCCGATCAATATCATCTGATTTCAATTCGGCATCCTTAAGAGCCTGCCTGGTCGGACCCATGGTTTTTTCAACCAGGTC
Organism: Syntrophomonadaceae bacterium; assembly: GCA_007126465.1. Taxonomy (GTDB): domain Bacteria; phylum Bacillota; class Dethiobacteria; order DTU022; family DTU022; genus T3SED10-7. The sequence continues at coordinate 7,909 of SLBE01000254.1, forward strand.
TGCTGTAAGCTCATCAAATTTTGCCCTGGTTAAAGGAACATTAAGGTGCTTCGGTCCCTCCTGTGTTGCGGTAATAAAAGGCAGGTTAATATCGGTAGATGTAACCGAAGAAAGCTCTACCTTGGCTTTTTCGGCAGCTTCAATCAATCGCTGCAGGGCCATACGATCATTACGCAAGTCGATGCCCTGGTCTTTTTTGAATTCATCAGCTACATAATCAACAATGCGCTGGTCGAAATCATCGCCACCCAGGCGATTGTTACCGCTGGTTGCTTTTACTTCCACAACATCATCGCCCAGTTCTAGAACAGATACATCAAAGGTTCCTCCACCAAGGTCAAAAACCAGGATCTTTTGTTCTCCCTTTTTATCCAATCCATAAGCCAGTGCCGCTGCAGTCGGTTCATTAATGATGCGCAGCACTTCCAAGCCGGCAATAGTTCCGGCATCCTTGGTAGCCTGACGCTGACTGTCAGTAAAGTAGGCCGGCACGGTAATTACCGCCTGGGTAATCTTCTCACCCAGGTAGTTTTCTGCATCGGTCTTTAACTTTTGCAGGGTCATAGCCGAGATTTCCTGCGGAGTGTACTCCTTATCATCAATTTTTGTCTGATGATCGGTGCCCATCTCTCTCTTTATAGAGGTAATGGTCCGGTCAGGATTTGTAATTGACTGGCGCTTTGCCACCTGCCCTACCAGACGTTCGCCTTCCTTTGTAAATGCAACTACTGAAGGAGTTGTCCTGCTGCCTTCGGCATTAGCTATAATTTCCGGTTCGCTGCCAATTACAGCAGCAATTACTGAGTTTGTTGTTCCCAGGTCAATTCCTACTACTTTTCCCATTTTCATTTGCCTCCTAAACTATTCTTTTCTTTATTGTTAGACTTTCTAATTCCCACAAACTTTTACCATCGACGGGCGTAGAACCCTGTCGCGGTGGCGGTATCCTTTTTGCAATTCTTCCAGAACAGTGCCAGGTTCTTCTTCACTATCTTCCTGCATTACCGCATGATGATAGTTGGGATCAAACCGGCAGCCTTCTGCTTCAATTTCACATACTCCTTCCTGCTCCATGATCTGAAGCAGCTGTTTATAAATCATCTCAATACCTTCAACATGCCCGGCTGGAACGGATTGGTCAGCCTTTGCTGATTCAAGCGCTCTTTCCAGGTTATCGATTACCGGAAGCAGGCGGCAGAGGAATTGATGTAAAGCATACTCCCTTGCTTCTGACTGCTCCTTTTTGCCAATCCGACGCAGGTTATCAATGTCTGCCTGCTTACGCTTAACCTGTTCCAGCAGCTCTTCTTTTTCCTTCTGCCAGCTTTCGGCAGCCTGTTCTGACTGATCCTGCTCATCAACTGTTTCTTCCTGGCCTTCTGTTTTTTCGACTTCTCCCATTAAATTTTCAACCTCGTTTTGATTTGCTTCGGCATTAGCTATGCCATTTTCTTCAGATTTCCTCTGTTCATTTTTTTCTTTGTTTTTTTCATTCTTTTTTACCATAAGTACTTCACCTGCTTAATTACAGTATTTAATCAAACCCTAAAATTCTAAGAACTAAGGCTGTGATTTAAATGATCTACCAGGCGGCGCATAACAGTGATCACCCGGCTGTAATCCATCCTGGTTGGGCCAAGAACACCGACTGTACCTAAAGTTTTATCATGTATTTTGTATGTTCCGGTAATTAAGGTACACTCTTTAATATCTTCATGCTCATTCTCAGCACCAATTCTGACTACAATATCATTTTCACTTTCACTGGAGGTGTCTTCCAGTATCTTAAACAACAGCGGTTCCTGCTCAAATAAATTAAGCATTCGCCTGATTTTGTCAACATCTTTAAACTCGGGTTGATTGAGAATATTTGTTGTTCCCCCTAAAAAAACCCTGATCTGCTTTTCTTCTTTCAGGCTTTCTTCCAATAAAATGAAAGCCTGCTCCAGGATTTCCAGGCGCCTGAAAAGATCTCGCTTTAATTCATTAATCAGCGAAGTTGTAACCTGATCGATAGTCAACCCGTATAGTTTTTGGTTAAGATAGGAAACAACCTGGTGAAGTTCTGTCTGGCTTAACTGCTGCTGCATATCAATAACTTTGTTTTTTATAAATCCTGTATCTGTTATTAACACCACCAGGCTTCTTTTTTCATCAAGGGGCAAAATTCTAAGCTGATGGAAAGCGCTTTTCTTAAATTGAGGCCCCATGATTAAAGAGGTCTGGTTTGTCGCGGAAGATAAAACTCTGGCTGAATTGTTTATTATTTGCTCAATCTCCCGCATTTTCTCAGCACTTAACGAATTGCTTAATACCAGATCTTCATCAGCGCTGAGATCATTAAGATCCATCAGGTTATCAACATAATAGCGATACCCGAGCTGTGTCGGAATCCGACCGGCAGATGTATGGGGTTGTATAAGATAACCCAGCTCTTCAAGATCGGCCATTTCATTACGAATTGTAGCAGAACTTAAGCCCATTTTATGAGAGCGGGATACAGTTCTCGAGCCAACAGGTTCAGCAGTTTTTACATAGTTTATAACCACTGCCCTGAGTATTTGTTCCTTTCTTTCGTTCAATGGTGATGCCATGATCAATCCCCCGTTTCTCAAACTTTAGCACTCTGGGCACCAGAGTGCTAAAGCTACTAAAAAAATATCATCCTTCACAGGGGTTTGTCAAGTTAGATAACATAATTTGTTCCAAAATGTTACCTTACCCTGGTTTATGAACCATGCTGCTTTCGATAATTCTCTATAGCATTATGCAGGGCATCAGCAGCCAGGTTGGAGCAGTGCAGCTTAAGTGGAGGCAGGCCGCCAAGTTGATCGGCAACATCCTTATTCGTTATTTCCATTGCTTCATCAAGAGTTTTACCTTTAACCATTTCTGTGAGCATGCTGCTGCTGGCAATAGCCGCGCCACATCCATAAGTTTGAAAGCGGACATCTTCGATTATGCCATCAGTAACTTTCAAATAGAGGGTCATTGTATCTCCACACTTAAAACTGCCTGTCTCTCCAACCGCATCCGGTGCATCCATTTCACCTACATTGCGGGGACTGTTGAAGTGGTCTACTACTTTTTCGTTGTACATACACTGCTCTCCTTCCAGCTATTTTGATTTACCCATCGGTGAAATCCGACGCAAGTTTTCTACCACTGCGGGTATTTTAGACAACACATAATCTATATCATCTTCGCGGTTACCCCGACCCAGTGTAAAACGGATCGAGCCATGCGCAGCGTGATGATCTAATCCTATAGCAGATAATACATGAGAGGGCTCAAGAGAACCTGAAGAACAGGCTGAACCACTTGAAGCCGCGATCCCGTGCATATCAAGACTTAACAGGATAGATTCACCTTCAATATATTTAAAACTTACATTGATATTCCCGGGCAATCGTTTTTCCCGGTGGCCGTTTAATATAACATCGTCAATTTCCAGTAAACCTTTAATCAGCTTGTCCCTCAATAATTCCAGTTTTTCTTTTTTTTCAGGAATTTCTTCGACAGAAAGTTCCAGGGCTCTGGCCAGCCCCACTACACCGGGAACATTCTCTGTCCCAGGGCGCAGTTTACCCTCCTGGCCTCCTCCACTGTAAAGTGGATTCAGTTTTACCCCTTTTCGCTTATACAGAGCGCCGACTCCTTTAGGACCATTAAATTTATGAGCGGAAAGGGATAATAAGTCTATTTTCATTTCATTTACATCCACAGGTAATTGGCCCACAACCTGGACCGCATCAGTATGAAAAAGCAAATTATGCTGATCGGCGATCCGGCCAATTTCTTTAATTGGCTGGATAGTACCAATTTCATTATTAGCAGCCATAATTGAAATAATAAATGTATCGGGGGTAATGGCAGCTTCGACTGCCTGTGGGTCAATTAAACCGTCTCCATCTACCGGGAGATAAGTAACACGATAACCATCTTTTTCAAGGTCATGACAGACATCTAGAACTGCATGGTGTTCCACACCGGAAGTAATGATATGTCCTGAAGGTCCATGCTTTTTTGCCGTCCCGCGGAGGGAAATATTATTGGATTCAGTCCCTCCGGAGGTAAAATATATTTCTTCTGCAGAGGCTCCCAGGGAGCGGGCAACTATTTCTCGTGCTTCTTCAAAAGCGCTGCGCACTTCCCTGCCTTTGGCATGAACGCTGGAAGGATTTCCGTACAGTTCTTTATAAAAAGGCAGCATTGCCTCTAAAACTTCTTCCCTGACGGGTGTTGTTGCTCCGTGATCCATATAAACCTGTCTGCTTTCCATAATTATTTCCTCCTGTCAGGATGATTTATAAACCGGCTTGATATCAACCAGTTCTATTAAAGTCACTTCATCTAAAACATCATTAATACGATCTCTTAGTTTTTCCCAAACCTGCCTGGTCAAGCAGGCATCTTTCCGATCGCAACAAGCTTTTGTATCAATTTCTGAAAGGCAATCAACAGGGGTAATCGGCCCTTCAACTGCCCTGACAATATCACCCACTTTAACATCGTTCGGGGATTTCGACAGCATATATCCACCCTGTGAACCCCTGGCACTTTCTACCAGGTTGGCTTTTTTTAAGTCAGGGAAAATTTGCTCCAAAAACTTAAGGGATATTTTTTCCTGTTCGGCTATTTCCCTTAATGGCAGAGGTCCCGTTTGATAATATATTGCCAGTACTGCCATCGCCCTGACACCGTATTCAACCCTGGCCGATAATTTCATTTCCTGATTATCTCCTTTGTTTAATCCCGACCAAACAACTCGGATATCATCCAAAAAAAAGAATAACACCTGGGCAGGTTGATGTCAATCCATAAACACAAAAAACCGGCACTGTTACGCCGGTTAATAAAATATTTATGTCTTTATTCTTTTTATGCCTGAATAATTTATACTTTCACCACGTTAGCAGCCTGCGGCCCGCGGTTTCCTTCGACAATTTCGAATTCAACCTCCTGGCCTTCATCCAGGGTTTTAAATCCTTCCTCCTGGATCTCTGAGTAGTGCACAAATACATCTTTTCCCTCTTCAACTTCGATGAAACCGTACCCCTTTTCAGGGTTAAACCATTTAACCTTTCCTTGCATTAAACAATTACCTCCTAAAGTTGCCCTGCAAGCAGGGTGTAATATCCACTAAAGATTACCACGATTCAAACTTAAATGCAAGGTATTTTGTGATTATTCAAAGGTTGACTATATATTGCCTTCATTTCCATAAGTCTTGATAATATCATCTAGCTGAGCAGATGATATTTTAGACTCAATCCCTTTATTAATGCTATCTATATGCTTCTGCCTGGTTTGATGAGCAAGACAGACTACATCCTTCTGCTCAATTGATTCACTGACTACCTGAAATTTATCCCTGAAGTAATCGCTGCTCAATTTTAAGCCAACCATTCTTTCTGCTACCACATAATCTGTTTTGTCCCAAAAATGATCCAAAAAACTGGACACGTCGTTTCCGTACTCGATTACAATTGCCCCGCATCCCTTAATTGTTTCGACTCCAAGGCCTGCTTTTTTTAATCCAACCTTTTTCCCTTTTAGCTCACTTAAATTTACTTGCTCATTATGTTGTTCTGAGTCAATTTTTTTAAAAATAACGGTTTCGAACCTGGCATAAGGCTTTGAGGCAATGATCGGGAAATTGTCAAAATAGGGGTTGGGCCAGCCGGCATTAAGAATAATATCAAAACGGCGCTCGGTAAG
>SLBE01000174.1 GCA_007126465.1 Syntrophomonadaceae bacterium
CTTTTAGCCGGCCTTTCTCCATCAGGCTTCCTCGATGTAACAATAAACGGAATCTGGAACAGCGTAACCATTATGTTAGTGATCAGCATCCTCTTACTGGGTATCTTAGGTCATATCCTAAAAAAAACAGGCGCCCTTGAAGAGGTAATTGTTAACCTTAACGCCCTTGTTGCAGACATCCGCGTAATCGCTGCTGCCATGCCCATGTTAATCGGAATGCTGACTGTACCCGGAGGAGCCATTCTTTCTGCACCACTATGCGCAGAAGCAGGAACAAGACTTGAAGCCACACCAGTACGTCAGGCGGTAATTAATAACTGGTTCAGGCATGTTATATACTTTATGTTTCCACTTTTCCCAAGCTTGATTATTGCTTCCCAGCTGTCAGGTATAAGTTTAAGCCGATTCTTTTTACATAACCTGCCTTTAACAGTTATAGGTACAGTCTTTGGTTTTTTATTTCTTTTTAAAGGCTATAGAGCCACAAAAGAATATAATAACGCTTCTTTTTCATGGCATGGGGTGTGGAGGCTTCTAAGGAGCATACTTCCTCTAATTGTAATTCTAGTTCTGGTAGTTTTTTTTGAACTGTACTTTCCACTGGCTCTTCTGGCAGGAATTATTATAGCGCTTTTAAACTATTTGCCAGGTGAAGAAAGAGCAAGTGAACTAATCAACAGGTTTAAGACCTTGATCATACCGGGAATAAAATTACCGGTTGTCCTTGTTATAATTGGGATTATGCTCTATAAAGAAATGTTAACTCATACCGGGGTAATTTCAGACATGACAAACATGGTTCTTGATTTAGGTATTCCTGTTATAATACTGATTGCTGTTATATCTTTTCTCGTGGGAATGCTTACCGGAGATAATTCAGCCAGTGTGGTTATCCTTTTCCCCTTGTTCATGCCATTGATACCTGCTGGTGGAGCAGTAACCAGTGCTTACTTTGCATTTCTTTATGCGGGCTCAACTGCAGGACACATTATATCTCCGGCTCACCCCTGTTTTTCTTTGACCAAGGAATATTACAGGGTTGAAATCAAGGAGTTTGTTATTTTGACCCTGCCCATGTTGGTAGTTGTTATGATCACCGGCTTTATTATCACCATGCTTTTCGGGTTTCATTAAAAAAGTGGGGAAGTCGAACATTATTGTGGCGGCTTCCCCACTTCCTTATCAAGTGTACTGTTCTTTCTTATACTTATATTATTGCTTTAAAGTAATTTCAACTCATTTTCAAGATATTGTGAGCGGCAAAGAGTGCGCTGCAGTTTACCCGAGCTGGTCTTCGGAAGTGTTCCGGGCTGAACCAGCACAATATCGCGCGGCGGAAATCCTACAATGCCGACAACCTGTTCCCGGATTGCCTTTTTAACCTCTTCCGGCTCTTCAGATCTAACTTCTGCCACAACCACAATTGTTTCCTTGCGTTTATTTCCTTCAACACCAAAAGCAATTACATTGCCGGCCCGCACACCATTAACTGTTCCAACAGCCCTTTCAATATCTTCGGGGAATATATTACGGCCGGAAATAATAATTACATCTTTTATCCTGCCACAAAGAATCAGCTCAGGCGGACTGTCATCAGGGCCATTAACAAAATATGCCAAGTCCCCTGTTTTTAGCCATCCTTCATTAAAAAGGCTATCATTTAATTCAGGGCGCTTATAATAACCATCCATCACTGAAGTGCCCCTGATTTCAAGCTCGCCAACCTCGCGCATGCCCCTTATTTCACCTGTTGTTACATCACGCAGCCGCATTTCTAAGCCTGGTATGGGAGTGCCAAGCAGGGGAAAGACCCTTGATTTTTCTGCTTCATCATTTACCGGCTTTGCTACCCGTTCCGTTTCGAGCAGTTCCCTGTCAACTGTATCAGTAACCATTCCTCTCATAGGGGGAGGAAATGTTCCGCCCAGGGAAAGCTCAGCCATACCGAAAGCACAGAATACTGCACCTGGCTTAAACCCATGCGGCTTAGCTGTTTCTATCAGGGATTTAACCACTTCCGGATCAACTGGTTCAGCCCCATTCAGAGCCAACCTAACCCGGGATAGGTCAAGCATTTCACCGGAATCTGTCATCCGGCGAAATGCACGGGTGGCAAGAACCCAGGAAAAGTTCGGGCCTGATGTTACAGTTCCCTTGTAATCGTTTATCCAACGCAGCCAGTCAGCAGGCCGGGATAAAAAATCCTGCGGTGAAGCCAACACAAGGTTGCATCCACTGACCATAGGAACTGTCAGCAGCCCGACCAAACCCATATCATGATAAAGAGGCAGCCAGGAAATGAAAGTGTCTTGCGTGGTTACCTGCGCTGCAGCAATCATTCCAAAAAGATTTGCCTCCAGTTTTTTGTGGGTAAGCATAACCCCTTTTGGACTGGAAGTCGAGCCGGATGTAAACTGCAGTACAACCAGCCGGTCCGGATCATATTGCACTTTTTCATAATTTTCTATACCAGGCCGGCCATCTTTGGGCTCAAGCTCATCTAAGAGAACTACCGGCGGATCACCTGGTTGAGTTTCATGAAAGGCTGCCAGATCTGGATCAAGCAGCAGCATACTGATATCACCGTGCTTCATTAAGGACCTGGTTTGGTTGGCAAATTCTTCGACAGAGCTAAAGCGCATCGGGATTGGCAGCATGCTGACACTACCTCCGGCCAACCAGACCGCCTGTATTGCTGTCACCAGGTTCCGGGTGGTCGGGCCAAGCAAAGCTATATGATCTCCCGGCTTTACTCCTTTACTTTGAAGCATAGCCGCCATCGCCTTAGCATCCTGATGCAGTTGATGCCAGGTAAGTGTCAAAGCTTCTTTTTCATCATTGCCGGATGCTGATCCGACAAAGGTAATTGTATTGTTGTCTTCTGCTACTTTCCTGATAGCCTCAAGAATTGGTACTGGAGAAATTGAATCATCTGGTGTGCTTATTACAACCTGTTCTGGTGTCATTTTGTACCTCCTGGTAATAAATATAATAATGTCGTTTAAACAGAGATATATAATTCTCAATCAAGATACGAAATCCTCTTTTATGTTAAAACAAAAAAAAGGTGAGTCTTCAAAAAGACTCACCTTTAGAGATTATTATTTTAAACTAAGCCCCTGGTAGTGATGAATATTAAAAGGGTTTAGATTTTTTGGCCAGGTAATCAAGCAGGAAAGGATTTAGCACCTTAATGTATGTTCCCTTCATGCCAAGAGACCGCGATTCGATTACCCCGGCACTTTCAAACTTACGCAGGGCATTAACAATAACAGAACGAGTAATACCGAGCTGGTCAGCAATTTTGCTGGCAACCAGCAGTCCTTCGGATCCACCAAGCTCTTCGAAAATATGCTCCACGGCCTCGAGTTCCGAATAGGAAAGAGTTGCTACAGCCAGCTGAACTACTGCTTTATTGCGGGCATCCTCTTCAATTATATCTGCCTTAGCCCTGAGTATTTCCATACCAACAACAGTGGCTCCTGTTTCAGCAAGGATTAGATCTTCTGCGTCAAAGAGCTCATTAAATCGGGCCAGCAGCAATGTGCCAATTTGCTCACCACCACCAAGTATTGGAATGATAGTGGTTATTTTATTGGCAAACAGGCATCTTTCATTATCCAGAAAGACACAGTCATTAGTTTTCTGACGCAGGTTAACCCGGGATTCATCTTCCCGCAGTAAAAATTCATTATAGTCTTCGGGAAAATAACCGTCTTCCAAAACATTGTTAACCATTAATTCACATTCAAATTCATCAACCAGGGCCCAACCAAGAA
>SLBE01000104.1 GCA_007126465.1 Syntrophomonadaceae bacterium
ATTCATTATTGGCCAGGGCCATGATAGCAATGATCAAACTAAAAACCAGGCCCATAATCAGATAAAAAGAACCCATGATCATCCCTCCCCGGGATATTAATTAGGCTGCAGTGCGGCTTTTGCGCCCGGCACCCAGGTCCTGCAGGTTGAGCCACAGGGGACTGGCAACAAAAATTGACGAATAAGTGCCAACGAAAACGCCCATAATCAAGGCAGCCACAAAAACAATCAGATCCAGGCTGCCGATGAAGAAATGAAAGCCCAGCAGCAGCGCTGTTAATACAAAAAGTGTTGTCACCGAGGTATTAATGGATCTAACCAGGTTTTGATTGATACTCTCATTAACCACTTCCGGGTATTCACTTCTTCTTTTATGCTTAATATTTTCTCTGATGCGATCAAAAATAACAATTGTATCATTTACAGAATAACCGAAAACGGTCAGAATAGCCGCAACAAAAGGCACATTAATCTCCAGCTGCAGGATGGAAAAAACACCTACTACTATAATTATATTATGCAGCAGTGCAGTAATTGTTGCCAGGGCAAACTTGAATTCAAAACGGTAAGTGATATAGCCAACCATCAGGACAATAGCCACTACCAGGGATAGAATCGCCTGCCTGGTCAATTCACCGCCAATTACTGCCCCAACACTTTCTATTCTCAAGTCTGCATGGTCGATTGAGGGCCAACGTTCCATGAACGAAGCCAGGATTTGATCACGTCGGTCCTCTTCAATGTAGGAGGCTTTTATTACCACCCCTTCATCAATCACTTCGCCGCTCAAATCGCGGCCATGGACGACCTGGATTGCCGCACCTTCCAACTCTTCATAGGGGGCGATAACTTCCTGGATTTGCTCGGTGGTAAATTCTTCACCGATGGTCATGTGCAGCACCGTTCCCCCGGTGAAATCAATCCCCAGGTTTAAACCAAAAATAATCAGTGACAGCAGGCAGGCAATAACCAGGACTGCTGAAAAACCATATGCTTTACGGCGATTACCTATAAAATTTATCATCCTCTCACCCCCACGTAAGCCCCGCTTCTGATTAAACCAGCCCTGAAGGTAAGGCGCATCAAGATCCGGGTTAAAACTATTGCTGTAAACATACTGCAGATGATACCGATAAACAATGTAACTGCAAAACCCCTGACCGGTCCGTCAGCCAGGGTAAAAAGGACTATGGTTACAATGAGAGTGGTAACATTTGCATCAATAATAGCCCGGAAGGCCCGGCTAAAGCCGCCTTCCATGGCGCTGCGCGGTGTCCGGCCGGAGCGCAGTTCATCTTTGATTCGCTCAAATATAATCACGTTAGCATCTACTGCCATGCCTATTGACAAAATAAGTCCGGCAATACCCGGAAGGGTCAGTGTTGTAGGCAGGTAGGTCAGGGCCCAGAGAACCAGGGACATGTAGAAAATCAGGGCTATACCGGCAATTACACCCGCCACCCTGTAGACTGTGATCATAAACAGCAAAACCAACCCAAGGCCGATCCCGGCAGCATATACGGCAATTTCTTCTGTTCTCTGGCCCAGGGTAGGGCCGATTAACCGGGATTCCAGTTCCCGAAGCTCAACCGGCAAAGCACCGCTGCGCAGGAGCAGGGCCAGTTCGGCTGCCTCCTCAAAATCAAAGGTACCGGTAATTGTTCCACTGCCATCGGGAATCACATTCTGAACTATTGGCTCAGAGATTACCTCGTCATCAAGAACGATGGAAATCGGTTGACCGATATATTCTGCGGTTGCCTCTGCAAAAAGCCTGGCTCCGACATCATCAAATTCTATACTGACATAGGGATAGGGGCTGAATTCAGGAGCCCGCATTGCTCTTGCATCATCCAGGTTAGCTCCGGTTACAATTACTTCGCCATCCGGCCCGATAAATTGCAGCAAAGCTGTTCTTCCAATAATGTCCCGGGCCTGCTCCACATCTTCCAGGTCGGGCAGTTCAATACGGATGCGATCATCCCCCTGGGCGGCAATAACCGGCTCAGCCACGCCCAGTTCATCTACCCGGTTGCGGATAATTTCAATTGCCCTTTCAACGGCATCGTCATCGACATCGCGATCCCCTGTTTCAACTGTTTCCATGAGAACATAAAGGCCCCCGGCAATGTCGAGGCCTCTTTTAATCCCTTCTTCCCTGTCAAAAGCGGTCTGAAAAGCATAGTAACCTGAAATTAATACAAGCAGGCATAAAACCAGCAGGACCAAAACCCGGCCCGGCTTAACAGGTGAATTCATTTATTTTCCACACTCCAATCTTCACTACGACTGATTTAAATACTGCCCGACAACATCTTCCAATAGTTTTTGGTCATTAACGGCTTCAACTACAGTTTTACCGATTTCCGCAGGCAGTATAAAAATCAGGTCACTTTGACGACGTTTTTTATCTTGCCTTAGTTTATCTATTACCATCTCTGAGGTCAAGTCTGCCGGAGCTTTTTTATAGTTCATTTTGCTGAGCAGAGCAACAATTCTTTCAGCTTCAATATTTTCAACCAAACCTTTGTGCAGGGCCAGTTTCACTGCTGCTTCCATACCGACCAGCACTGCTTCTCCGTGCAGGTAATAGCTATAATTAGTTGCTGCTTCAAGCGCATGGCCGATTGTATGCCCGAAATTGAGAACCATGCGGTAATCCTTTTCGTGTTCGTCTGCCTGAACAACCCGGGCCTTGGCCCGGACTGATTCTGCTATGGCTTGTTCCAGGCTGGACTTATCACCATTCAAAAGTTTATTAAAGTTTTTCTCCAGCCAGTAAAAGAAATCCGCATTTTCAATAATCCCGTATTTTATAACCTCGGCCAGGCCGGCAAGAAGCTCGCGCCTTGGCAAAGTCTCCAGAACTTCTGGATCAATTACCACCAGGCGAGGAGGGTAAATAGAACCAATCAAATTTTTTCCACGGGGATGGTTAACCGCGACTTTTCCGCCCACGCTGCTGTCAACCTGGGCTAACAGTGAAGTGGGAATCATAATCAGGGGAACACCTCGCAGGTAGGTTGAAGCTACAAAACCTGCCAGATCGCCAATCACACCTCCACCTAAAGCAATTATCGGTGAATTCCGATCAAGTTCGGCATCAACAGCAGCATCATAGAGTCTCGAGGCGCTGGTCATGGTTTTTACCTGTTCACCCGGCTGGACCTGGCAGCTGCTGACCTGCCATTTCTCCATTTCTAACGCCTTTAAAACCCGGTCTCCGTATATAGAGTACACATTTTCATCACTGACCAGCAGGGCCCTGGCGGAAGGTAACAGCAAGCGTACAGCCTTTCCGGCCGTTTCCAGGGACCCCTTTTCAATAATAACCCTGTAGGTAAAGCCTGAAGTTTTAACTTTAATTTCCTGACCTGTCATGAAATCTCCTTATACGGCAGCGAGCAAACTGCTTCCGCAGCCTAAACTACAGGCATAACTTAAATGCTTTTTTAATTGTAACTGATCAGCCTGCTTAAGAAAACTACGCTCGCTGATCGTTTCAGTTTTCTTAAGCAGGCCGGGCAGTACATAGCGATACAGGCTGAGTAGTTTTTAGCTTAGCATTATTTGCCGGCGTGTAAACGCTTTTTAACCTGTTCCATGTAATAATTATATGACGCTTCAATTTCTTCCATATAATCCCCTGCAAACTTTTCACGAAAAGCGGAAGCCAGCTCCCAGGCGGCTGCCGCTTCTGCGACAATCGCTGCTGCCGGAACGGCACAGACGTCTGATCTCTCGGTCGC
>SLBE01000128.1 GCA_007126465.1 Syntrophomonadaceae bacterium
ATCATAACGGGAGAGATATTTTCACCCGTCTTGTCCATGGAACATCAATTACCCTCTATATTGGTTTTCTTTCAGTGGTAGTCGGGCTGGTGATCGGCGTTCCCCTGGGGGTATTATCCGGTTATTACGGAAAGATACTTGATAGCTTTATAATGCGCTGCATTGACGTATTGCTTGCTTTTCCGGGCATTTTACTGGCCATTGCCCTGGTCAGTGTGCTGGGGGGCAGTATTACCAATGTTATTATTGCCGTCGGGATATTTTCTGTGCCCGGCTTTGCCAGGATTGTCAGAGGGTCTACCATGTCTGTTAGAAAACTGGAATACATTGATGCAATCCGCGCCCTTGGAGCCAGTGACCTGCGAATTATAACTTTACATATACTGCCCAATATCGTATCACCGATCATTGTGCAGGCTACCATCAGGATTGCTATAGCCATATTGATTGCCAGCGGTTTGTCCTTCCTGGGCCTTGGAGCGCAACCCCCTACACCTGAATGGGGCGCAATGCTCAGCCAGGGGCGCAGCTATATGTTTGATCATCCCCACGTTGCTTTATATCCCGGTCTGGCCATAGTTTTTGCCGTGCTGGCCTTTAATCTTTTTGGCGATGGCCTGCGCGATGCTTTTGACCCACAGAGTAAAGATTAAAAGAGAGGTGCTTTTTCATTGCTCCAATTTGCAGTTCGAAGGTTGATTCAAACAATTCCGGTTGTAATTGGTGTAACTATCCTTGTCTTCTCACTGATGCACCTCATCCCGGGAGACCCGGCCCAGATTATTGCCGGTGAAGCTGCCCCTGCGGCACAGGTGGAAGCAATCCGGGAAAGACTGGGTTTAAATGATCCTGTGCCGGTTCAATATTTTAGATATATGGGCAACCTGCTGCAGGGAGACCTGGGGCAGTCAGTACGCAGCAGCCGCTCTGTAGTAGATGAAATACAGCCCCGGATCTGGATTACCATTCGGCTGGCCGTCTACAGTATGATCCTAAGTATAGTTTTAGGGTTAATTGCCGGGGTTGTATCGGCTGTGCGAAGATACAGCCTGTCCGACAGCCTGCTGATGGTAGCGGCTCTTTTTGGCTTTTCAATGCCGGCTTTCTGGCTCGGTTTAATGCTAATTAAATTGTTTGCCATTGACCTGGCCCTGTTACCCCCTTCAGGCTGGGGCACCTGGCAGCAGGCCATACTGCCCGTTATCACCCTGGGGACAGCAGGTGCAGCGATTATTGCCAGGATGACAAGATCCAGTATGCTAGATGTTATTAATCAGGATTATATCCGCACTGCCAGGGCTAAAGGAGTAAAGGAAAGAGTTGTTATATATAAGCACGGTTTAAAGAATGCCCTGATCCCGGTAGTAACTGTAATTGGCATTGAAATGGGTATGCTGCTCTCCGGGACTGTTTTAACTGAAACTGTATTTGCGATAAATGGTATGGGACGCCTGGCCATTGATGCTATCAGGTCACGTGATTTTCCCGTCGTTCAGGGTATTGTTCTGGTTTTTGCCCTGATTTTTGTTTTCGTAAATTTTGCGGTTGACCTTTCCTATCGCTATTTAAATAAGAGAATAGATTTGAATTAAAAGAGGCTAACTCTGTCATAGAAACCACGGAGGTGTGGTAATCAATTGGAACCTTCCAGCAATATCCTTCAGATCAACAACCTGAAGACATCATTTTTTACAGATGAAGGAGAAGTAAAAGCAGTTGACGGTGTTACTCTGGGTATTCCAAAAGGTGCAACTATCGGGGTGGTTGGGGAGTCCGGTTGCGGGAAAAGTGTAATGGCCCTCTCTGTCCTGAGATTGGTTGACAAGCCGGGGAAAATCATTGGCGGTGAAATTCTTCTAAACGGTAAAAATATCCTGACTATGTCAGAAGATGAAATGCTTTCTATCAGGGGCTGTGCAATTTCAATGATTTTCCAGGAACCGATGACTTCTTTGAACCCGGTTTTAACGATTGGCGAACAAATCAGGGAAGCCTACAAAATTCACCAGGGTATGGGAAAAAGAGAAGCCGGGTCAGAAGCAGTTAAAATGCTTAAACTGGTTGGTATTCCATCTCCCGAAAAACGCATGAAGCAGTACCCCTACGAGTTGTCGGGCGGGATGAGACAAAGAGTGATGATCGCCATGGCCCTGGCCTGTGCTCCGGATTTATTAATTGCCGATGAACCCACTACTGCTCTTGATGTTACCATTCAGGCCCAGATCCTGGAGTTGATTAAGGAACTGCAGTCTAAACTGAACATGTCGGTATTGATTATCACCCACGACCTCGGTATTGTTGCTGAAACATGCAGTTATGTGGCGGTGATGTACTGTGGCAGCATAGTAGAATACGCAGATGCAGAAAGTCTGTTTGACAACCCGAAGCATCCATATACAGCCGGATTATTCAATTCTCTACCCCGACACGATGTAGACAGGGAGGAACTGGAAGCGATTAGCGGGTCTGTTCCCAGCCCGGCAGAAATGCCTGAAGGGTGCCGTTTTATGCCGCGCTGCCCATATGCAGAGGAGATATGTGCAAAAAATTTGCCGGAGCTAAAAGAGTTGGGTAATGGCTGCCTGGTCAGGTGCTGGATCTATTCAGACGATTGGAAAGGCAAGAAAGAGGTAACGTACTATGGCTGAAAAGGAACTGTTGAGGGTTAACAACCTTAAAAAATATTTTCCCATTCATGGTGGTTTTTTAGGACGGACAGTAAACCACGTTAAAGCTGTTGATGATATTTCTTTTTCTGTTTATGAAGGGGAAACAGTAAGCCTGGTCGGTGAGTCAGGCTGCGGCAAATCAACTGCCGGCCGGACAATATTGCGCCTGGAAGAGCCGACGGCGGGAGAAATAATCTTTAATGATTTGGATTTAGCAAGCCTGGGGAAAGCCGAGCTGCGTAAAACCCGCAAAGACCTGCAGATAATTTTCCAGGATCCCTACGCTTCAATCAACCCCCGGCAGACTGTTTCAAGGGTATTAGAAGAAGCACTGCAAATTCAAAACATAGTTCCGGCGGAGCAGAGAAGGTCTCGCGCTTTAGAGCTTTTAGATGCAGTAGGCCTGGCATCGTACCAGGCTGACCGCTTTCCTCATCAGTTTAGCGGGGGCCAGCGTCAGCGTATCGGTATAGCCCGGGCCCTGTCATTAAATCCAAAGTTGATAATCTGTGATGAGGCGGTTTCAGCTCTTGACGTTTCAATCAGAGCCCAGATATTAAACCTGCTAAAAAATCTGCAGCGTGAGTTCCAGCTGACATACTTATTTATTTCACACGACCTCGGCGTAGTCAGGCATATTTCGGACCGGATTATAGTTATGTACCTGGGGCGGATCATGGAAATTGCCGATAAAAAAGCACTCTTTGAAGAGCCCAGGCACCCTTACACCAGGGCCCTGCTTTCTGCTATTCCTGTTCCCAAGCCCGGTCGAAAAAAAGAGCGGGTAGTTTTAAGCGGGGATGTCCCTTCCGCTATTGATCCCCCGGAAGGCTGCCTCTTTCATACCCGCTGTCCCTTTGTTCGCGATAATTGCCGCACCGATATCCCGGAACTGCGCCCGGTTCATGATAATAAAGCAGGGCACCTGGTTGCCTGCCACTACTTTGAAGAAATTTAGCGGGGAGTTATTTATTCAGCTTTATTTCTTTTTTAGATGACAGTCATTAGTTTCTTTGCTGCTGCAAATATTTTTTTTCTGTAA
>SLBE01000163.1 GCA_007126465.1 Syntrophomonadaceae bacterium
GGCGCGGTCGGCGTGGCCGGCGGCCCTGGCGAGGCCCGCGCAGGGTGGACCCGTAACCGACGATCAGCACGTCGGTGACCAGCACCCCGACCAGGATGGTGGCCACCGGCGACAGCGGCGGTTCGGCCAGCACCTGGCTCACGAGCACGATGATCACCCACAGCCCCGTCACGGCGGCCAACAGCGGTCCGGTCCCGCGCATCACCGCCGGTCTCGCAGGGTCACTCGGGCCAGCCGTTCCATCTGGCGTTCGTGGGCGGTCCCGTGCATGCGCGTCCACACCGCCACGCTGGCCCCGGGGGCGGGATCGAGCCGCGAGACCACCACGATCGTGAGCGCGGAGATGGGTGCGGCGACCAGCGCCGGCGCGAGCAGGACGGCGCCGATCCCGTCCGACGGGTCGGCGCCGGTCACGAGCCCCACGAGCAGGGCACCGACGGCGACGGCGCCCCCTGTCCAAACGCCGGCGACGGCACCGCGCGCGGTCGCGTCGGGCCACCAGATCCCGAGCAGGACCACGGGGGTGAGCGCGGAGCCGGCGAGCGCGAACGCCCAGGTCACCATCGTGGCGATCAGCGACGGGAAGGTGGCCAGCAGCTGTGACGGCTCGACGATCAGGGCCAGGAAGGCGGCCACCACGCTCACCACGATCACGGCCGCCTGGCCCGCGCGGACCGGTTCTCGGGGACCGCCGTGCGGCCGCAGTATCCGGGCCACGACGTCGTGCCCGAACGATGCCGACGCCGCCAGCAGCAGCCCGCCGATCGTCGACACCATGGCGGCGAACGCGGCGGCGGCCACGATGGCCATGCCGGGGGTGTCCGCGAGCAGACGTCCGAGCACCAACAGGGCGTGCTCGGGGACGCGCAGCACCCCGTCGACGGTCAGATCGGCGAGCCACGGCTCGTCAGCGCGCTCCGCCACGAGCACCCGCGCCGCGGTGCCGAGCATCACGGCGAGCGCGTAGAACGAGCCCGCCAGCCCGATCACCCACACGGTCGTGGTGCGGGCGGCCGCGCCGGAGGCGGCGGTGAAGTAGCGGTTCATCACGTGCGGCAGCCCTGCGGTGCCGAGCACCAGGGTGACGAGCAGCGCGAGCTGGCCGACGGGGCCGTAGCGGGCCCCGGGCTCGCCGAAGGTCGCCGAGCCACCGTCGAGCCGATCGACCACCTCGACGACCTCGTCCCCGACGACCGCCTGCAGGGGGGCCGCGCTCGCCTGCTCGACCGCCTGCGGGTAGGAGAACCCGCCCGCCCACAGCAGCGCGGCCAGCCAGACGACCACGGCCAGCAGGAACCCGAACTGCAGCGCCTGGTTCCAGGTCGTGCCCCGCATCCCTCCGATGATCACGATCCCGGAGACCGCCACCGTCGAGACCACGATGCCGGTGGCGTACGGTGACAGCCCGGCGATGCCCTCGCCCACGAGCAGCTCCCAGGTGAGGCCGCTGCCCACCGCCTGGGGCACGAGGTAGCTCAGGATCACGAGCTCGACCGCGACCACGGCCGCGAGGCGGACGTGGTCGGAGCCGAAGCGGACCGCGAGGAAGTCCGGCAGCGACACGCTCCCGAGCCGCCGCAGCGGCGCCGCGACGAACAGCAGCACCGGCACGAACCCGGCGGCGAACCCGGTCGCGTACCAGACGCCGTCGACCCCGGAGGCGTAGACGGCCGCCGCGACGCCGAGGAACGACGCGGCTGACAGGTAGTCCCCGCAGATGGCGCCCGCGTTGGTGAGCATGCCGACCTGGCGGCCGGCCAGGAAGAAGTCGACCGTGGTCGCGCGGGTGCGCCGCCACGCCAGCACCGAGACCAGCGTCGCGACCACGCCGAGGATGGCCAGGCTCGCCGCGTCCAGCCCGCTCATGCGTGCCTCCGGGCGGCACGCCGACGCGGTGTCATGGGAGCGGATCCTCTTCGTCCGAGGTGCCGAGCATCCGGACCTCGACGCTGCGTGCGAGCGAGGCCGCCGCGACGCCGAGGGCGAGGAAGAAGGCGTAGAGCCCACCGGCGGCGACCACGAACCCCGGCGACATGCCGCCGGCCAGGCGCGCGCCCGACCACCACGGCAGCGTCAACGACAGCGCCGGTGCCGCGAAGACCCCGATCGCGAACAGCAACCCGTAGGCCAGCGCGATGCGGCGCTGGGTCCGTGCCGACGCGGCCACCTCGGCTGGGGCATCGAACTCGTCCAGCCCGTCGTGGTTCGCGGACCCGGACGTCGGACGTGGCTCACCCACCCACACCTCCGCTCCCGACGGATCGTCGTGGTTGCCTGCACACTAGGCGCTCGCAACGCCGGAGGCGGCGGTTCCTGGAGAGACCCGCCCCCACGCACGTTGCGGCCTCTACGATCATCGAGCTTGCCATCCTCGGGTCGGTGCCACGGTCGCGTCATGAGGTGTATGGGTGGGACGGAGCGGGAGGTGTCCGTGAACAGGAGGGAGTACGAGGCCCTCGGCCCTGAGGACTTCCTGCGCTCGCTCCCACCGTTCGACCAGCTCGACGAGGCGACCTTCGCGAAGGCGCTGTCCGCCCTCGAGGTGACCTACGTTGCTCGAGGGACCCGCATCCTGCACCGAGGCGGTGAGCCGAGTAGGTACCTCAACGTCGTGCGCAAGGGCACGGCGCTGCTCGCTCGGGACGGCCTGCCGGTCCTCACCGTCGAGGCGGGTGAGTGGTTCGGCCTGTCCGCGGTCCAGGACGGCCAACGCCCCGAGTTCGACGTCGATGCGCTCGACGATCTGCTGCTCTACCGGCTGCCGGGCCCCGTCGTCCGCGACCTCGCGACGACGCCGGCCTTCTCACAGGAGGTCACCAAGGGGCTGGTGAGCCGACTGCGGGCCACGTCGCGACCCGACACCGGCCAGTCGGCGGTGGTGCCGATGGCCCCGGTCACCGACCTGATCTCACGCGAACTGGTGACGTTGCCGCCCGGCGCGACCGTCGCGCAGATCGCTCGGACGATGCGGGTGGAGCGGGTGAGCTCGGTCGTGCTGCGCGCCGAACCACCCGCGATCGTCACCACGAGCGACCTCCGCGACCGGGTCCTCGCCGAGGATCACGGTCCCACCACCCCCGGGATGCGTGTGGCGTCGCGCCCGATCCACGCCGTGGACGCGACCACCTCGATCGTCGAGGCCCGCACCACCATGCTCGAACGTTCGATGCACCACCTCGGTGTGGAACGCGAGGGTGAGCTGATCGCGGTGATCACCACCGGTGACCTGTTGCGTTCCGATGCTTCCAGCCCCTTCCACGTACAGCGCGAGATCGCGACGGCACAGCGCGAGGCGTTCGGGCGGGTCCGCGAGCGGCTCAACGCGACCGTCTCGGGGCTGCTCTCCGCCGGTCTGTCCCCTCTCGAGATCACCCGCACCGTGTCCATGCTGACCGATGTGCTCCTGCGGCGGGCGGTGACGCTGGCGATCGAGGCCCTCGGTCCGGCGCCGAGCGATTTCGCGTGGCTGACCCTCGGTTCGGACGCCCGTCGCGAGCAGACGCTGCTGACCGACCAGGACCACGCGTTGGTCCACGGCGAGGTCGATGAGGAGGGCGCCGCCTGGTTCGCCGCCTTCGCCGCCGACATCACCGAGCAGCTCGCCGCCGCCGGGCTCCCGCACTGTCCCGGCGGCGTCATGGCGACCAACTGGTCCGGCACCGTCGCGACCTGGCAGGCTCGTTTCGAGCACTGGTTCGCCGAGCC